>JAYENH010000222.1:0-4046 GCA_034721995.1 Bacteroidota bacterium | reverse complement strand
AACTGTTAATTATTGACTTATCATACATCAAACAAAGCACGACTCCGTAGGAGTCAGATATTTATAGAAGTAATTGGCGAAACATTTTAAAGCTCCGGTAGGAGCGACATATTGGGCAAAGTCGAATTTTATTTTGGCAAGAGAACCAGGACTGACATGACCTGCTATTCTTAAATTCACGATTAAAAAGTGTAAACTGAGAAATGAAAAATCCCCTATTGCTTTATAAATTTTACCACAACCACATTTTTATCACTGCACAATTTCAATAAATAAATGCCCGTAGCATAGCCCGCCAAATCAATTTGTAAAATGTTTTGTTTTTCTTTTGCTGATGAATATGGGCTGTTTTGTTTCGTGCCCAACTGGGAGAAAATGTCAAGCGATTTGATCTGTCCAAAATCAGAAGGCAAAACCACATTCAGCTTATCGTATGCTGGGTTGGGGTAAAGCAGTATTTTATTTTCCGCTACGGGCTGATAAATTCCAATTACCTGTCCCTGGTTTAACTGGAAGTTAAGGTTTCCTGTGGGGTTGTTGCCATCGAGCACTACTTCGATATGTGCTGCCTGGAGACCGGCTTTCTCAACTTTCACGAAATAAGTTCCATACTCCAGGTTATCGTAGGCGAACAATCCCTGCTCGTTGGTAAGGCGGAAGTCGATAGCATTTTGCAGGCTGTCGTACAACAAGATTGGGATATTGCGGGCCGGCACATTGCCAACTTTTGTTGATGGCGGAAACCATTCGTTGTCGAAAATGGCCGGGTTGTAGCTTGCATCATCACCCACCATTATGTTTCCCGAAATGTTTGCCGTTCCTGTGGCATAAGCGAAAACAGGATCGAGAACAATGTTGATGCCCGTTGTATTAGCCTGAACATGTATCCAGCTTGCGCCCTGCCAGTTGTCGCGGGTGGTGTAATAACCAGGTATGCCCCAGTCGTTGCCGGGCTGCGGGATTGCATAACAAATATAGTTGCCCGTTTTAAGCCCGTCAATTTTGTAGTTGCCATTAACGACCAATCCTTTTTTAATGGCGTAATACCCCTGGGCAGTTTGCTCGTAAAGCACTACCATACCCAAATCTAAATTCGATTTTGTTGTGGTCGAAACCGTTCCCGAAATGCTGTTGGTGTAAACGGAGTCTATGCCAGAGTTGCCCGACAGAGCAAAATATTGCTGATTGGAATATCCTGCCAGATAAACCGCCACGGCATCACAGACAAGGTTTTCGGAGGCATCCCAGAATTTCCATGCAAACTCGTTGCCGGCCAAAAATCCTTCCTGGTTTGGAGTTGTTGTTTCATCGCCATAAGCAATCAGGCTTGTTGTTTGGTTTTGCCAGACCGCATAACCTCCGCAACGCATTGTCCCTGACGAATCGTAAAACACACCAATAAAGTCGTTGGTGCTAAGAGAAATGCCATTCAATAATAAATTGGCATTTGCAGGAATTTCGATAATGTGCTGGTTTTGAGTTGCCGAAACCTGCCAATCGGGAGTAAACATAAATTCGACAAATACCCCATCACTGTTCTGGCATAAATTTGCATCGGTAACAGTAAGTTGATAACTACCATAATCTGCAATTAACAAATCTTCGTTGGTTGGGCCGTTGCTCCATTCAAAAGTATAAGGAATAGTCCCGCCAGACACAGTGGCATCGATTGCCCCTCCGGTTCCACTGACCGGATCGACCTGGCTCACAACAAAATCAACAGAAATGGAATCGGGCTGCACAATTTCAAAACTCACTGTCAGCGAACTATCAATATCATTAATAGTAAGTGAATAAACCCCGGCACAAAGGTTATCGACAACCTGGCCGGTTTCGCCATTCGACCAGTTAAAGATTAGTGGCAGGATTCCCCCGGTGGCCGTAACTTCGATTATGCCATCGCAGATTGCCCAGCAGTTGGCGTTTTCAACAACTCCGGTAACCACAATGGGATCTGGCGGCGGGCTACTTAACCCAAACACTTCAACTGTATCGCAGAGGTTGGCATCGGTAACAAGCAATTCGTATTGCCCTGCCGCAATGTTTTGTAAATCTTCCGAAGTAATTCCCCCTGTCCATAAATAATTGTATGGTGAAGTTCCGCCTAAAACAGAAACATCAACAAAACCATCGCTTGCCCCGTAAAAGCTTACGCCATACCCGCCATAATCGCTCATTATCCCTGAAACCGAAATTGGGTCGGGTTCGAGGATTGTGAAGGAGGCTGTGGTGTAGGTGGGTGTTGTGGTGTAGTTGCCGGATAATACTGCATCGTATGAATATACTCCTGATACAAAATTTAACTGAAACGTTGCTGTGTCATAAGTTGAAATATCCAAGTCAACAATATTTCCATCTGAAACTATCCACATTTTGTAATAAATACTATCACCTTGGGCAAAGCCATCTTTATCAGGTGTAGCAGGATTATCTCCAAAAGCATGTACAATAAATCCGCCATTCGAATTCAACATACAGTACCCACCACATTTTAAATTACTATTGTCCTGGAAAAATAATCCTAAAAATTCGCCGGAGATACACCAAACATTATTTATTTGTGCATATCCATGTATATCCATTGTAATTCCTGTATTTGTAAAACCCCATGGCATCAGTTGATAACCATTCAGGGCATCAGTAATTGAAAGTTCATAATTGCCGGAACAGAGATTATTCAAATCTTCAATAGTATCGCCACTTGCCCATAAATAGTTGTAGGGTAATATTCCTCCTGAAATCGAAACATCAATATTTCCATCGCAAATACCGTTGCATGAATTATTTGTTATGATGGCATTTATTGATATTGAATCAGGGACATAAGAGTAATTAAGTGTATAGACTTCTTCCATGCTACACATATAAGCATCATAAATAGTAACAGTGTATTCCCCAATTGCGAGGCCAGTTATTTCATGCCAAGTATCTCCATTACTCCAAAGAGTGATGTATGGAACTATTCCTCCATTTGCGATTATATCAATAGCCCCACTATAAGGATCAAAGGGATCAACATCTGTAATTGTTGGAGTTATGCCAAGCGGAGTAGGTTCGGTAATTTCATAATCAAGTATCAGCGAATCGTAAGTATCAAAAATAGTAACATAATAAAATCCGGGGCAAAGATTATTTATTTGTTCAACCGTTTCGCCATTCGACCATTGATAAAAATATGGTGGGATGCCTCCTGAAACATATAAAATAATTGCTCCATTGCAGGCACCATTGCAACTAACATTCGTAATATTTTGAACCCCAACAATCGGTGGTATTGCAGCAATATCAACATAAAAATCCTCCTCTTTTCCACACAAGTTGGCATCGGTAAGTGTAACCGAATACCATCCGGTGTCGAGCATAGAAATATCTTCGATTGTTTCGCCCGTTGACCAAAGGAAAGAAAAAGGTGAAGTGCCACCGGTTGGGTTTATGTTAATTGAACCGGGTTGCGTGTTTACAGTATCTACATTGGAAATTACTGCATTTATGGAAATGGAGTCGGCCTGGCCAACAGCAAAATTCAATAACTGGCTTTGTTGTATCCCCTGCGGATTGAATGAGCCTGTTAAAGAACTTATGGCCGACAAACCATTATATTGAAAAATTCCCTGATCGGTTTGGGCAGTGCTGTAAGTGGCAATCATGTTCACTTCTATGCTGTCGGCTGTGCGGTAAAGTTTCCAATGGAAAGTGTCGCCTGTGTAAAAACCGTTCTGGCTACCTCCGGGAAAAGCATCATGTGCCCAGGCCGTAATAATTATAGTTCCTCCGTTACAGGCAAAGTAACCACCACATTCCAGCACACCATTGTCATCATAAAAAACGCCAATTACATCGCCAACATCGGGGGCTGCGCCATTTACCAGCACAGTACCAAAAGGGACGGCAATTGCATGAGAAGATGCGGAAATATTATAAGTCCATGTAAAAGCTTGTGCTGTTCCGACTTGAGAATCAGAAATAAAAACCGAATAATTGCCGGCACAAAGATTAGTACGATCTTCGATTGTTGCCCCATCGTTCCATAAATATGTGTACCAGGG
>JAYENH010000221.1:0-4050 GCA_034721995.1 Bacteroidota bacterium | reverse complement strand
TTAAACTTAAATATTTTTTGTAAAATATCGGTTTGCACATTGCCCGATGCTGCCATTAATGTGCTATCGGCAGTTGATAAAATAGCCGAAAAATAAGCGGAAAGCATCAAGCCAATTAAGCCCACAGGTAAAACTTTATTTAATAAAACAGGCAAACCCATTTCAGCATCAAAAGCAGTTCCTACGGCATATCCTATGTCGGCAAACATTCCGCTCTCGTAAGCTACACGAGAAAATAATCCTAATGTAACACCCATAAATGCCATTAATGGCCACTCAAATAGTCCTGCTATAAACCATGCTTTTTTGGCTTGTTTCTCGTTTTTTGAAGCGTAAATTCTTTGGTATAAAGTCATACCAACAAACCAAATGGGTACAATTGTAACTGCCCAATTTACAAGTTCTTGCCAACTTACATTTGTCATAGATAAAAACTCAGGGCCCAGTGTAGATTTTATGGTTTCCATTCCTCCAATTGCGACATACGAAAATGGAATTCCAATAAATATTAAGCCCGTCATTAAAATAATCCACTGAATAGTATCGGTATAAATAACAGCTTTTAAGCCTCCAATACCAGTGTAAACCACTGCAATTACTCCCATAATAATTAAAGCCGTTTGCAAATCTATTTCAACAAAAGTTGCTGATGCCAATTTAGCACCTGCCAATAGTTGAGAACTTGTAAAACCCACATAACCAATGGCTGATATAATTCCTGCAATAAGTGCTACTTTATTATTGTAAAAGTGTTCGAAAATTTGAGGGAAAGTATAGAATTTATTTTTTGCAGATAATTTACTTATTGTAGGAATTAACAATACTGCACTTATCCATGCACCAATTAATCCTGTAAAAAGCATCCATGAGCCTGCTATTCCAATTCCAAAGCCTAAACCTCCCAAGCCTATGGAGAAACCGCCGCCAACATCTGTTGCAACAACCGATAAGCCTATATGCCAGCTACTCATTGAGCGTCCGCCAACATAATAATCATCGATATTTTTATTTTTGAAATAAAAGTAAACGCCTACGCCCAACATTAAAGCAAAATAGACAATAAATATGCTTATATCAATAATACTCATTTATTTAGTGTTTATTAATATTTTCTTGTTTCGTTTTCTTAAAAAGATAAAACCTCCTTATTTAAATATTATAGCCATACAATAATAAAATTTTTGAACTAAGCAAATTTATCTTTGCCTTGGAGTACCGGTTTGGCTATACGTAGTTTTAGATTTTAAAACGACTAACTTTCAATTTACCACTAATTTTACTTAACGCTATAAGCTTCACAATTTGCACGTTGCCTATTTGTATATAGCCTTTATTAGGGGCTGGCATTCCTTGTTTTCAGTCATTTTATTTTTCAAATTTGCTACAATTTTCTTTTCTTACGGTTCGCTGGAAAAGACATACTCTTCCCGATTTTTCTTCGGGATGTGTATGGCTTTCAGGGTGGGCTTAGTTTTCATCATAATAATCAGCAATCAATAATCATTTCTATTACTTTTGTGCTGCCTTTTTAAAATGGTTTGACTGGTTTATTTTTGGCACATGGACAAAATAGCAATTGTAATACTTAACTGGAACGGGCGTAATTTCCTCAAACAGTTCCTCCCATCGGTGGTTGGGCACTCACAACTTCCGGGTACAAAAATTTGGATAGCCGACAATGGTTCTTCCGACGATTCGGTGGATTTTATTAAAAAGAAGTATCCGCAGATCGGACTGCTTGTTTTTGAGAAAAATCACGGGTTTACAGGAGGTTACAATCTGGCATTGCAGCAAATTATGGCCGAGTATTATGTGTTGTTAAATTCGGATGTTGAAGTTACTCCAAACTGGCTCGAGCCTTTGCTTGCATTAATGGAGCAAGACAAAAACATTTCTGCCTGTATGCCAAAGATAAAAGCATATCATTCTAAATTGAAGTTTGAATATGCCGGTGCTGCCGGAGGGTTTATTGATAAATATGGCTTCCCTTTTTGCCGTGGCCGCATTTTCGACAATCTGGAGGAAGACTGTGGTCAGCATGATACAGCTCGTGAGATTTTTTGGGCTACGGGGGCATGTATGTTTTTGAGGGCAAAACTGTTTCACGAACTTGGCGGCCTTGATAATGACTTTTTTGCCCACATGGAAGAAATTGATTTGTGCTGGCGAATGAAAAATGCAGGTTATAAAATCATGGTCGAACCGGCCTCGACGGTATATCATGTGGGAGGCGGTACTCTGCCAAATGAAAGCCCGCACAAGCTTTTTCTTAATTTCAGGAACAACCTTTGGCTTCTATATAAAAATTTGCCTGAGAATAATTTTCGCTATACAATTTTTACCCGCCAAATACTTGATGGCATTGCAGCTTTAAAATACCTTGCAGGATTTCAGTTTTCTAATTTTTTTGCTGTACTGAAAGCACATATTGTTTATTACAAATATAAACCTGCCTTGAAAAAGAAACGGATATTATTAGAAAAGACAAGGAAAACAAATAATCCAAATCAAATTTATCCTAAGAGTATTGTTATCTCCTATTTTCTGAAAAGGAAGAAAAATTTTAATGATTTATTCTGGAAATAAAAAATCCCGCCAAACGAATTTGACGGGATTACTAAGATTCCCTTTCGGGGTATATATTATGGTTATGATTACATCATACCTCCCATTCCGCCACCTCCCATAGGTGGCATTGCTGGTGGGTTTTCTTCTGCTTCATCAGCAATAATACATTCGGTTGTCAATAACATAGCACCAATCGATGCTGCATTTTCAATGGCAATACGAGCAACTTTTGTAGGATCGATAACACCTGAACGAAGAAGATTTTCATATTTCTCGGTTTGAGCATTGAAGCCCATTGCACCTTTACTTTCTTTAACTTTTTGGGCAACTACTGCTCCATCTAAACCGGCATTTTTAGCAATCTGACGAAGTGGCTCTTCCAGAGAACGACGTATAATTGCAACACCTGTACTCTCGTCGTCGTTAATTGTTTTCACTTTATCAAGTGCTTTTATTGCACGTATATAAGCTACACCACCACCGGGAATAATTCCTTCTTCAACTGCTGCACGTGTTGCACTAAGTGCATCATCAACACGGTCTTTCTTTTCCTTCATTTCAACTTCCGAAGCAGCACCAATATAAATTACGGCAACTCCACCCGACAGTTTAGCAAGACGTTCCTGTAATTTTTCCTTGTCGTAATCCGAAGTAGTAGTTTCTATTTGAGCTTTGATTTGCTTAACGCGAGCTTCAATCAATTCTTTTTGTCCGCTACCATTAACAATAGTAGTGTTGTCTTTGTCCATTGCAACTTTTTCGGCACTACCTAACATTTCTAATGTTGTACCTTCGAGTTTCATTCCTTTTTCTTCCGAAATAACTGTTCCTCCGGTAAGAATTGCAATATCTTCTAACATCTCTTTGCGGCGATCGCCAAATCCGGGAGCTTTAACGGCGGCAATTTTCAATGACCCACGTAATTTGTTCACAACTAATGTAGCAAGAGCCTCGCCATCCACATCTTCAGAGATAATCATTAATGGGCGGCCAGTTTGTGCAACAGGCTCAAGAACAGGAAGAAGGTCTTTCATTGTCGAAATCTTCTTATCGAAAAACAAAATGTAAGGATTTTCAAGAATCGATTCCATTTTTTCGGTGTCGGTTACAAAATAAGGAGAAATATAACCACGATCGAATTGCATTCCGTCAACAGTTTCAACTTTTGTACTGATACCTTTGGCTTCTTCAACAGTAATTACTCCATTGCGGCCAACAGTTTTAATAGCTTCAGCAATCAATTTACCAATTGTTGCATCGTTGTTGCTCGAAATAGTAGCAACTTGTTCCATTTTGCTAACATCGTCGCCTACTTCTTTCGATTGAGCTTTTAAACCTTCAATAATCTTTTCTACTGCTTTGTCGATACCACGTTTCAGGTCCATTGGATTGGCACCGGCAGTAACATTTTTCAAACCTACATTAACAATCGACTGCGCCAATACCGTAGCTGTTGTTGTTCCGTCACCTGCATCATCGCCG
>JAYENH010000220.1:0-15876 GCA_034721995.1 Bacteroidota bacterium | reverse complement strand
GAAAAAAGTAAAAGAAGCGAGTATAGAATAAAATTATTCCGGTTAATAGTATCGGAATTTTTGTTTCATGGTGTGAAAATCCCGCAGTCCTTGCGGGATTTTCTTTTTTATATGTGTTAGCAAAAACTATAATTCATTTTAAACTACAGGTTGCCAATTGCCTGCTGAAGACTGTTTTTTATTCGATTATTCCATCTACAATATGAATAGTCCGGCTTGTCATCGAGGCGATGTCGTGTTCGTGGGTTACAATCAAAATAGTGATTCCCTCCTGGTTTATTTCTTTAAAAAGTTGTAACACCTCATACGATGTTTCTGTGTCTAAGGCTCCTGTTGGTTCGTCGGCAAGGATTACTTTTGGCTTGGTTATCATTGAGCGGGCAATGGCAATACGTTGCTTTTGACCTCCCGACAGTTCGCCGGGAAAATGTCCGGCCCAATCTTTCAGCCCCATCCGTTCTAACAATTCCATTGCTTTGAGATTGCGTTTTTTCCTGCCCATCTTTTGATAATACAATGGCAGGGCAACATTCTCTACGGCGGTTTTAAAATTAATCAGGTTAAAAGATTGAAAAACAAAACCCAGCATTTGATTTCGGTAATAAGCAGAATCTTTTTCGCTTAACTTGTCCATAAGTTTTCCGTCGAGGAAATATTTGCCTGAATCGTAAGAATCTAATATCCCGATGATATTAAGCAAAGTTGATTTTCCCGATCCCGACGATCCCATTATTGACACAAATTCACCTTTCGTAATATCCAGATCGATACCTTTCAGAACATGTAAGCGATTTTTACCGCTTACATAACTCTTATGTATTTCATTTAGTTTAATCATTCCTTATTGGAAAAAAAACATCAATCATACTTTGTTAATCCATGTGTCTTCCTGCATTTACATCTATAACTTCTCCTGAAACATAATCGTTTTCAAGTAAGTACAAAACAGTATGTGCTATTTCTTCTGGTTTGGCAATTCTTCCAAAAGGAGTTTGTTTCGATAATTTCTTTTTAATGTCAGAAGACAAAAGTTCTGTATCTACAGGGCCGGGAGCTATTGCATTTACAGTTACTTGTGGAGCTAATTCCCTTGCAAGAGCAAAGGTTAAGCCAATAACCCCTGCTTTCGATGCAGCATAATGAGAACCAATTGTGCCCCCCATTTTACCTGCAATGGAAGATATATTTACTATTTTCCCGTTATTTTTTACTAACTCATCTTTAGCTGCTTTGCAACAGTAAAAAACACCTGTCAGGTTAATGTCGACTACATTGTTCCACTCTGCCTCGCTTATATTTTCAATATCTGAATTGGACCCAGGTATACCAGCGTTGTTTACCAAAAAATCTATTCCTCCAAAGTGGTTATTTACAAGTTCCATCATATCATTAACCCGTTGGTAATTTCTAACATCTGCTTGTATTTTTAATGACTTTACATTATGTTCTTTCAATTTTTGAATTGTTTCTTCTGCTTTCTTCTCTTCTTTATAAAAACTGAAAGCTACATTTGCTCCTTTCTCTGCGAGTGCCAGGACTATTGCTCTGCCAATACCTTTATCTCCTCCGGTTACAAGTGCATTTTTACCATGTAATTGCATATTTGCCTCCTCTGTTTATGTTTTAGTTTAAAAAATTATTATATTGAAGAAAATTCAGCAAGATGATTTACTATGAATTTGTTCAATATCCCGTTATAAAGAAACAATTTATGGATAAATAATTTGTTTTATTATTCAGAATAATTGAACTATAATCCTTTCCATGCTTGATTTTCCATTTGGATAAACTTTGTTTTTTCTTTTTCAGTCATAATATCAACTGAATAATCAAAGTCAAATCCAAGCGATTTAACAGGAATTGAGATTGAGTTAATCAACCGATCTGCTATTGGGATATTTGGGAATGGAAAAGCAAATGTAGCCGTAACCATATTCTTATTTAGCTCAATGTCTTTAACTATTCCAAGGTCTAATAATGAAAAAGCAATTGCAGGATGTTGTACATTTGAAATTGCATTAATGATGTCATCTTTTGTTTTCATAATATTAATTTTCAGCAAAAGTAGTAATTTGTTTATATACTTTAGGTGAATATGTTCTTCATTTTTGATGATAAGGGAAAATCCTTGTGTATTAATTATTTCTGCCTACTTTACTGATAATGCAAAAATGCCTTAATTTAAACCCTGTATTTCGCTGGTCAACACATAAAATAATGATAGTCAGAGTATCATAGTTACAATTAAGGTTGTGAATGTTGGTTAATAATAATTCATCATGCCAACTACAATAGCTAACTTTGCCGGGCGTTATATTCAATATTACAGAAAATGAAAATTATAAAAATATCATCTTATGTTGCGGGCATATTAATTGCCTTGTATTTATTACTAACTATTATTGTAGTTGTATTTTATGGCGACGAAATAGAGAAGATGGCCATTCGCGAAATCAATAAAAAAATTGACACAGATATTGATGTTGGCAAAATTGAGCTTTCGATTATTAGCAGTTTCCCTTATGCCAATCTTGAATTGAAAGATGTTACTGTTTATTCTTCTTCAAATTTCGATAAGAGTGAATTTTGGAAATACGATAGAGACACATTGTTGAAAGCAGAACAGATATCGCTGAGTTTCAATATAAAATCTTTATTTGGTAATAGGCTGGAGCTTCGGCAAATCTACATTGAAGAGGGGAAGCTTAATTTGTTAATCGATTCGCAGGGAAAGGGGAATTACCGTTTTTGGAAAGAAAATGAATCAGGCGAAAAATCGAAACTCGGTTTAGATTTAAATAATTTACAATTTTCTGATATCGAGTTTTTATTAGTTCAGCGAGGTCAGGAGCTTGTTTTTCATAATCATTTTCACGAATTGAAATTGTCAAGCGATTTTTTTGGCAGCGATTATAGTTTCGATATAAACTCGGTGTTGTGGATTGGGGAATTTCTTGTGGACAATACAGCGTATTTAAAAAGACGTGCTACAAAATTTCATGTTAAGCTTGATGTTAAAGATAATGTTTTTAACATTAGCAGGGGAAATTTGAGTTTTGGCGAAATGGAATTTCAGCTTGCGGGACAAGTAAAAATCGGTACAATAAATTCCATCGATCTTATAATTAAAGGGGCGAAATTGGATATCCAATCTGTGTTATCACTTTTGCCGCCTCAGTTTTCGGAACATACAAATGATATTAATAGCAAAGGCCGCTTTTATTTCGACACCCGCATTTCGGGTGAATTCTCGAATAAGATATCGCCACAAATTGAAGCTAAGTTTGGGATAGAAAATGCAGAGCTTAAAAACGGGAAATCTGAATTTAAGATCAGGAAACTAAATGTTTCGGGAAATTATAGCAATGGGGCGCAGCGAGACTTATTATGTTCGGAGCTTCATTTGAATAGTTTTGATTTCGAATTAGAGAATGGGGGTGATTTTTCAGGTATGGGAAGCATCTCAAACTTTAAATCACCCCTGCTCAATATTTCAGCAAACTTTGATGCAGGACTATCGGGTTTGGCCGGATTTTTCGAGTTCGATAAAATTGAATTTATAAACGGCCACATTGCAGGAAATATTAGTGCGAGTGGAAAACTGCCCGAAGGTTTTCACGCTTCGCTTAAAAATAATTCCGACCTGAAATTATCAGGGGAAATTAATGTTTCGGGTTTAAATTTAAAAACAAAAGATAAATCTATCGACATTGAAGATTTTTCGGGATTGATAATACCCGGCATAAAAAAGGCAGAAATAAGAGATGGTAACCTTCAATTTAATAATACTCATATTAAGCTTACTGCCCAAATATTAAATCCTTTGGAAAGTTTGCTTGCTGCTGATAAAAAAATCAGGATTACCGGAAATCTTTATTCCCCAAAAATCAATTTTAATAACTTTAATAAAGGCGAATCGTCGAAAAAAGAAAGCTTTAATATATCCCGGGATATTATAATCGATTTTTTCCTTAAAACAGACACTCTGATTTACAATCGCTTTTTTGCACGAAACCTGTCTTCAACAATCAGTATAAAAGAAAGCGAAATTGGAATTGAAAATATGGATATGAAAACCCTGAACGGTTTGTTGTCGGGGAATGTTTTTCTGAAACAAAATGACAGAAATGGCATGAGGATTTATGGGAATGCAGGCTTGGCAGAAATTGATATTCATGAATTGCTTTATGCGTTTAATAATTTCGGGCAGGAATTTTTGACTTCGGAACATGTGATTGGCGATATTTCGGGAACAGTAAATTTTGATAGCGAACTGACAGAAAACATGGAGCTTATAGATGGAAAGCTTTTTGTCGAAAGCACTGTTGAGGTTCGCAATGGAGAGCTGTTCGATTTTGGGCCAATGATGAAACTCTCGAAATTTATAATGGTAGATGATTTAAAACACATAAAGTTTTTGACTTTGAAAAACGATATTGTGATTCAACAAAACAAAGTTTTTATTCCGCGCATGGAAATTAATTCATCGGCAATCGACTTAGAGATTTCGGGCATACATGATTTTAGCCAACAGGTTTCGTACGATGTTAAACTGCTTTTATCCGATATTTTATCAAGAAAGTTCAATCGGAAAAAGCCAAAAGAATGGGAAATAGAAGATAACCCGGAAGATAAAATTACTCTTTTCCTGATAATGGAAGGCGAGGTTGACGACATCAAAATCAAATACGATTTCAAGCGGGCCAAATTGGCATTAAAGAAAAAAAACCTGGAAGAAAAAAAAGAGATAAAAACAATTTTGCGCCAGGAATTAGGGCTTTATAAAAAAGATTCAACTATAAATAATAAACCCAAAAAAGAAAAAAAGAAAGTCAGGATTACCTGGGACGAAGATGAAGAAGATTAGTTGTTTTCAGTCAGAACTTTCTCGTATGTTTGTGAAATATTTATTTTTTAATAAAAGAAAAATGATAATATTAAATGGCATAAAAAAGAAAATCGTGGCTTGGGTAAATTTAAAAATTAATATATATTATTTAATTATCCTGTTTTTTATTCTTATATTTTTTAATACCGTATCAGTAGCCCAAACAGTAGAATCAGAAACTGATAGTGTGCAGAGTACTGATACTATTACAATAATTGCTGTAGGTGATATTATGTTGGGAAGTAATTTCCCGACGGAGGAATACCTGCCTCCCGATGATAATTGTTTACCACTGATGTCGCCGCTTTTTGATACATTAAAGAATGCTGATATTACTTTTGGAAATCTTGAGGGCTGTTTTCTTGATTCGGGCAAGCTGGTAAAAAATTGCAAGGACACAACAAAATGCTATGCCTTCAGGATGCCCGATAAATATGCCGATTGCTTAGATTCTGCCGGTTTCGATTTAATGAGCATGGCCAATAACCATTCGGGCGATTTTGGAAAAGCCGGCCGCGACAACAGTATTCGTTTATTGTTAGAAAGAAACATAAAAGTTGCAGGGCTTGAGGAATTGACAACTGCCATTATCGAACGAAACGGGTACAAAATTGGCCTTTGTGCCTTTTCTCCCAATAAGGGTACATGCGATATAAACATTGTTCCAGTAGCAAAAAAAATTGTGAAATATCTTGATGATAGTTGCGATATTGTAATTGCTTCGTTTCATGGTGGTGCCGAGGGTGCCGATTATCAGCATGTTCCGCGCGAACATGAAATGTTTTATGGCGAAGATCGTGGCGATGTATATCTGTTTGCCCGTCAGCTTATCGATGCCGGAGCCGATGCCGTGTTTGGCCATGGGCCGCATGTTACACGTGCGATTGACTATTATAAGGGCAGGTTTATTATTTACAGTCTCGGTAATTTTTGCACCTACAAGCGATTTAACCTTCGAGGCCCAAATGGGATTGCCCCGATTATTAAACTCTGGCTTTCTACAACCGGAGAACTTTACAAAGCTCAGATTATCCCTGTATATCAAGGCAAGGAAGTTGGTGTACGTTACGACCCAAATGCGCGGGTGCTGAATAAAATAGAACAACTTACCCGCAAAGATATTCCTGAATTGAAGTTTGAGATTGACGAAAATGGAATTGTAACTTTTGATTAGTGATTGGATAATCTCAGACCTCAGTAATTTTACGTATCTACAAAAAAGATTTCAAACTTCCTTTGGTAGTTTGCTTTGTAAAAATTTATTATGGTAAATTCCTTATCACAGGTGATCTTCAATAATAAAATTACTTAACTCCCGATACGGTTTGCTATCGGGATATCTGCTTCACTACGAGAATGATCCAATTAACCAATCAACTTTTATCCTACTTCACCTTCAGCACTTCGTTTATTGCTTTTACGAAAGTTTCTTTTGGGAGGGCTCCTTTAGCCATTTGTGGCTGACCTTCTTTTGGAATAAATAAAATTGATGGGATACTCTGAGTTTGAAATGCACCTGCAAGCTCTTTCTCGTCGTCAACATCGACTTTATAAATTACGATTTTGCCTTTATATTCTTCGGCTAATTCTTCGAGGATGGGAGCAATCATTTTACATGGCTTGCACCAATCGGCATAAAAATCAATAATAGCAGGTAATTCACCTTTATATTTCCACTCGGTACTTGTATCGTAATTAAAAACCTTTTCTTTAAAGCTCTTTGTAGTCAGGTGTTCTATGCCTTTTCCACCTGCTTTTAAATTATCGGCCACAAGGGTTTGTTGCGAAAAAAGGACTGTTCCTGCAATGCTTAAAATCAGAGTAATAAATAAATGTTTCATGATATTGTTTTTGTGATTATGTCTTTAAATTATATAAATTATACGAATTTATTTTTCAATAATGAGCCTATTCCGAAAATTGTTTTTTGCCATATCCTGCTCGTTTTTTTGAGGAGTATATCGCTTTTGGGAGTGGTCTCAATAATAAATAGTTACTAGACAGTAATAAATTAAAAAGCTAAGGCGGTCTGACAAAAAAGCCTCGCCGCCTTAGAAAACCTAACCTAATCTTATCTTTTAATTTGGAAATTCTACTTTAAGAACATCCTTGATAGCCTTTTTAAATGTATCTTTTGGTAAGGCTCCCATTGCCATTTGTGGTTGCCCATCTGATGGAACAAAAAGCAATGATGGGATACTTTGAATACCAAACAATCCTGCGAGTTCACGTTCTACCTCAGTATTAATTTTGTAGATATTAATGCTTTCGCCATACTCGCTTTGAAGCTCTTCTAAAACCGGAGCAACTATTTTACAAGGCTGACACCAATCTGCATAAAAATCAATCATACAAGGTACATTGCCTTCAAATTTCCACTCCTTGTTTGCTTCAAAATCAAACACTTTCTCCTTAAACGTCTCTTTTGTTAAATGTTCTAATGCCATTTTTAATATTATTATTTATTAATTCAAAATTTACATATCTAATTATATAGATATTTAGAAACATTCAATTAGCATACCATTTCCTTATTCAACAAATTACACCTAATTATGTTGAAATAATTGTAATTTTGTCATCATTTTGTATGACATTGTCAGATAAATATGGCAATGCAATTAATTTTACGACAGATGATCAGTTAAAATGTAAATGTATATAAGCTATTACTTATTTGTCCAAAATTTATAATGATTAATGAAAGAAGAACTAAGCCATCCGGTTTTTACCATAATTTCTGATATTATTGACAATAGCAATCAAGAGGCCTATGTTATAGGCGGTTACGTGAGAGATGTGTTTTTGAACAGAGAAAAAAAAGACATCGACATTTTGGTTATTGGAAACGGAATTGAATTGGCACGCCGGGTAGCATCAGAAATTGGCAGGGATGTTAAGGTTACAGTGTTCAAAAATTTTGGCACCGCAATGATCAAGCATAAGGATACCGAAATAGAATTTGTTGGTGCTCGCAAGGAATCGTACAGGCGCAATTCGCGAAAACCTATTGTTGAAAAAGGTACACTCGAAGACGACCAAAACAGACGTGATTTTACAATTAATGCTATGGCCTTCGATTTGCGAAAAGAAAATTTTGGCAATCTTGTCGATCCTTTTAATGGAATGCAAGACCTCGAATCCGGAATAATCCGTACACCACTCGACCCTAATAAAACCTTTTGCGACGATCCCCTGCGAATGATGAGGGCTATCCGTTTTGCTTCACAATTAAAATTTCATATACTTCCCGATACCCTTCAGGCCATAAAAGAAAATAGCGAACGAATAAAGATTATTTCGCAAGAACGTATTATTGATGAATTACATAAAATTATCCTGAGCAAAAAACCATCAACAGGTTTTAAATTGTTAGACATGACTGGATTACTTAGCTTTATTTTTCCTGAAGTTGCTGCACTTAAAGGTGTTGACGAAAAAGAAGGACTAAGGCACAAGGATAATTTTTATCATACCCTTGAGGTTCTCGACAATATTTGTTATTCAACCGATAAATTATGGCTTCGCTGGTCGGCTTTACTTCACGATATTGCAAAACCTCCTGTAAAAAAATTTCTACCTGACATCGGATGGACTTTTCACGGGCATGAATTTCTGGGAGCAAAAATGGTCCCACGAATTTTTAAACGTTTAAAATTACCCTTGAACGAAAAAATGAAATACGTGCAAAAATTGGTACTTCTTCATTTGCGGCCAATAATACTTGCTGAAGATATTGTCTCCGATTCGGCAGTGAGACGTTTACTTTTCGATGCAGGAAACGACATTGATGATCTGATGATGTTGGCCGAAGCCGATATCACTTCAAAAAACCAGGCAAAGGTTGACAAATATTTGAGAAATTTCCAGATAGTACGCCAAAAGCTTAAAGAGATTGAAGAGAAAGATGCCATTCGTAATTTTCAACCACCCGTTAGCGGTGAACTAATAATGGAAACTTTCGGAATAAAGCCATGCAAATCCGTGGGCATTATTAAAGATGCCATTAAAAATGCCATACTCGATGGAGTAATCCACAACGACTACAACGAAGCTTACAATTTTATGCTAAAAAAAGGGAGTTCGATTGGGCTTGAACCTTTGCAAGTACTAAATAAAAAATGACAGACAAATATAAATCAGTAAAAACTGTTTAACCAAAAAGGTAAACATCTAAGACAATAGTACCATGTAAGACAATTAAGCTTCCTGTTAAACTATACAAAGATGTTCTCCTTGTACAAAAACCGTTGTTATAACAGGCTTTGCTCCACGGAAATCACAACTTTATCTTGCTAATTTTGAAATATATTTTGGCCTTCGAACCTGAATTTCTTTCGGCTACGTGAATGGATTATCTTTTTTGTATTGAAGAAAAACTCTTCTTGACCAAAAGCAGGTTCCAATTCATCTAACCAAAGAGCCTCTTCGTTATACTTAGCAAAGAATGGTTTACGTACCCATTCCGAATTTCGTCCCTGAAGAAAAGTAAGCATTATTACTTTTTGCCCGTTTATTTCTGATACGCCAGAAATTAAAACTTTTCCGGGATCTGCCGACATACTAGGGCCTCTTGCTGTTCGGCATATACCGCTAACATTAGCATAAGCATTACGAAAAATCTCCCAGGCTTTTACAATTGGCACTCCGAAATAATCGCGGGCACCTGTATCGCGGGCAATAAACATATAATATGGCACCATGCCCATTTCTACCTGCTTTATCCACATATTCTTCCATATTTCCGAACTGGCATTGATATGGTTTAATATAGGAGACTGTGTACGGATATTAGCACCTGTATTACGTATTAGTTTTACAGCTTCAGTTACAGCTTCAGTTTTCAGTTCGGCATAATGGTTAAAGTGGGCCATAATGGCAAGATGTTTCCCGGCTTTTACAATTTTCTTAAAAGTTTCGAGCAATTCGCCTGCATCAGGATCGGTTAAAAAGCGGTAAGGCCAAAATCCTAAAGCCTTAGTGCCGATACGGATTGTTTTTAAATTTGGAATATCGGCTTCTAACAGGGAATCAATATATTTATTAAAAACGGAGGCTTTCATTACCATTGGATCCCCACCTGTAAAAAGCACATCAGTAATTTCGGAATGCTCTTTCAGATATTGCACTAATAGATCGCCTTGTTTCATGGCAAATTTTAAATCATCCATGCCAACAAATTGCGGCCACCTGAAACAAAAAGTACAATACGCATGGCAGGTTTGTCCTTGTGATGGAAAAAACAGTAAAGTTTCGTCATACTTATGCTGAATACCAACAAGCTTTTCACCATGTAACTCCGGCACATTATGTTCTACTTGTCCTGCCGGATGTGGGTTTAAGTCTTTTCGTATTTCATTTGCAATTCTTCTAATTTCCGCTTTTGTCGCTCCCCCTCTTATCGTGTCAGCCATAAGATTATAATGCTTGTTACTAAGCATGCCTCGCTGTGGAAAATTCAAAATATAAATAGGATCGTTTTTGTAATTATCCCAGTCTATTAATTCATCAACAACATAATTATTTGTTTTGAAAGGAAGAACATTGCCAACAACTTCAATGTCAAATTTTTCTTCATCCGAAAGCTTCTCAAGTTGAGGTATCTTTGAGTAATTGTAAAGTGTATATGCAGAATATTTCATAATTGTTTATTCATGTTTTTAATTATCAAATACTATGATTCATAACAAAACTACTGAGTATCAGGGTGTTTTGTTATGTTTTTAACCGAGACAATAATAGTAAATACATAGCAAAAAAGCAAATATTGCCTTAATCAATATAAACCGAACAAAGCATTTATTGTTCATTTTTTATCCCAAAGAAATTCAGCAAAAACAAATTACAAATAATTATTTTGTATTGAGAGTATTCTCTTTAAGTTTGTCGATCCAATAATATAGAAACTAATCTAAAATAATCTTATGAAGCTATTAATGATTTATATGAGTTCGTTTTCCATTGTTCCAACAGTTAAAACAATCGACTCAATGCCCGATGAAAATGAGCCAAAAAGTTACAGCAATGTACAGACTGCATTTATTCAGGTCGAAGCAGAAGATTCTGAAAATGAGACAGCAGTAAAAAAGAAATTGTTGAAAAACCTGAAGTGGATTTCAGGAAAAAACAATACAAAGAAAATTGTATTACATTCTTTTGCTCATCTTTCCGAAAGCAAAGCCGAACCGGAATTTACCAAATCATTGTTTGATGATGTGCAACAAAGGCTTGAGAATTCGGGCTTCGAGGTTTCTCAAACACCTTTTGGCTATTTTCTTGATCTGAATGTTGTAGCACCCGGTTATTCATTGGCCCGTGTGTTTAAGGATATTTAGTTTGTATTAGAAAACTCCAAAATACAATTAACGGGTATCTTATTGTGAGGTGCTGCGAAATCAAGGGAGTTACAATAAAATGTAAATTAAATTTTTATTGCACCAATGATTTAGCATCTACTCTTCGCGACCAAAAATAGCCTAATACCAAACCTGAAATTATGTGCCAAACACCCCACCAGGCAGCAATAATTGCCATGCCTCCCAAATTTAATTCGACAGGGAAAACTTTTGGATTGAAGATTAGTACCAGTGCAAGCCCTGAATTTTGTATACCGGTTTCAATTGTTATTGAGCGACGAACCGAGCCTTTTAACTTGAACAAACTGCTTAAAGAATAACCGGTTACTAAGGCAAGTGCGTTATGTACAAGTACAAGTAGTGCTACGATATGTATATATTTTATAAAATGCTCGTAATTAAGAGCTAAAGCAATAAGTACATAGGCAAGAAAAATGACAATAGAAATAATTTTAATTGCAGGAGATATTTTTTTTGTGATTTTGGGTAGCTTATGTGCAAACCAAATACCTGCTATCAATGGTAATCCTAAAATAATAAAAACGGTTTGAAACATCTGTTTTGCATCAATTTCGATAGGCCTGAAAGCTGGTGAAGTTGCATTATACAAACCACCCCAAATTTCAAAATTAAGTGGGGTCATAAAAATTGCCGCCAAAGTGGCAAAAGCTGTAAGGCTGACCGATAGAGCCGTATTGGCCTTTGCCAAATGAGAAATAAAATTGGAAATATTTCCACCCGGACATGCTGCAACGAGAATCATTCCCAGAGCAACAGTTGGTGTTGGTTTAAGAATCCAAACAAGCAAAAATGTTAATGCCGGTAATACTAAAAACTGTGAAAAAATTCCTACCAGAGCAGATTTCGGGTTTCTGAATAATTCTTTGAAATGCTCGATTTTTATTCCCATTGCAACACCAAACATAATAAATGCAAGGGTAATGTTTAGCAATAACAATCCATCGGGATTAAAATTCAGCCTCACTTCATCCATTGTACGTAATGTCTCATTCATCAGCATATTTTTTTGAATGCTGAAAATTACATTTTCTCTTTGGATTACCAAATTTGTTTTTAGAAATCACTTTTTTAACTGAGACCTTAAAAGTCTCAAACATTTATCTATTTTTATTCACTTATTTTATACAAGAACCGAAATACGCAGATAATGATGAAAATAGCAGAAAGAATATTGAACCTATCAGTCTCTCAAACACTTGCGATGGCTCAAAAAAGTCGAGATCTAAAATCCCAGGGCGTTGATATAATCAATTTAAGCATAGGCGAACCCGATTTTAATACGCCTTACCATATAAAAGAAGCAGGTAAAAAAGCTATTGATGATAATTTCTCGCACTATTCTCCGGTTCCGGGTTTCGATGATTTAAGGGAAGCAATAGTTGAAAAACTTAAAAACGAAAACAATCTTACTTATACAAAAGATCAGATTGTTGTATCGAATGGAGCAAAACAATCGCTGGCAAACGTACTTTTAAGTATTATCGATATTGGCGACGAAGTAATTATTCCTGCCCCATATTGGGTAAGTTATATCGAATTGGTGAAACTTGCAGGTGGTATTCCGGTTGTTGTCAACTCATGTATCGAAAATGATTTCAAGGTAACAGCCAAACAGGTAAAAGAGGCCATTACCGACAAAACCAAAGCCTTTTTATTTAATTCGCCATCGAACCCATCTGGGAGCATTTACTCTTACGATGAGCTAAAATCGTTGGCCGAAGTTTTTGCCAAATATGAAAATATACTGATTATTTCTGATGAGATTTATGAATACATAAATTTTGCCGGGAAACACCATAGCATTGCAGGATTTGAAAAAATAAAAGATCGTGTAGCATTAATTAATGGTGTATCGAAAGGATATGCCATGACAGGCTGGCGAATAGGGTATCTTGCCAGTCCGGTTTGGCTTGCAAAAGCAACCAACAAACTTCAGGGACAAATGACTTCGGGGGCTAGTTCTATTGCACAAAAAGCTTCAGTCGCTGCAATAAAATCAGAGTGCCCTGAAATTGAAGAAATGAAGCAGGCATTTCATAAAAGACTAAAACTTGTAATGCGTTTATTGGATGATATTCCCGGAATTATCAGAAACGAGCCTCATGGCGCATTCTATATTTTCCCTAATATTAATTCTTTCTTCGGAAAATCTTTTGGGGAATTGAAAATTAATAACGACACGGATCTTGCCATGTATCTTTTAGACAAAGCCCATGTTGCTGTTGTACCGGGCATTGCATTCGGAAATGGTAATTGTATCCGTATTTCTTATGCCGCATCCGAAGAAGAATTAAAAGAAGCAATGTCAAGGATAAAAAAGGCCCTGAACGATTTGAAGTAAGAAATTGGAAAATTGAAATTAGGAAATTGAAACTATAAAGTGGAAATTTCAGAACTCTAAATCCCGATACACTTTGTTATCGGGACTTCGCTATGTTCAGCTCTAAACGCCTCATCCCGTTGATACCGGCAAAACCTTGCCATTAAAGAATTTGTGTCCGGTAATGGCAAAATGGGCAATATATGCCGCCATATCGTTTGCCTGTAACTCTGCTTTAAAACCGGGGAATGCCTCTTCCAGCATGTCGGTTTGCGCCGATCCAAGTGCCAGGCAATTGAAAGATATGTTTTTATCGCTTTGCTCTGCAGCCAAACATTCGGTTAATGTCGACAATGCAGCCTTACTTGCGCTATAATACGAAAGTCCCTGAAATTTTTCACTACCCTGAAAACCTCCCATACCACCAATATTTACTACATGCGATTTTTTATTACCTCCCAGCAATGGAAGCAACAAGCGAATTAAAAATGCCGGGGCAAATAAGTTTACCCTGAAAATTTTTTCGGATAATTCGCACCCGACCTCATCGAAATCGCACTTACCAAGAAAGCCTGCATTATTAATCAGTACATCAACATTCGAAAACTCCTTTTGTATCAGCGAAAACAAATCTTCTTTTTTGGAAAATATTTCTTCAAGATCGAAAGGTAAAGGAATAATGTTATCGAACTTGGATTCATTTTTCAGCGAATCGAGAGCTTCTTTATTTCTGGCAATAGCAATAATTTTATGCTCTTTATTTTCTGAAAGGATTTTTACAGTTTCCCTTCCTAAGCCACGGCTTGCACCGGTAACTATTATATTCATATTTGTTGCTTTAAATTTTTGTAAAGCTATGATATATTTTTTTATTAACCTTAATGATTCTTTGTTTATCATTACCCTGGCCAATTGACTTCTATGTGCTAAATGAATAGGCTACCATTTTAACGGATTTTAAAATCTGACAGTAAACCCAAAACCGACAAAACGCGTAATCCTGGTGATATTCACAAGTATCACGACTATAGTTGTGGATTGATAATGATAAAATAATTCCACTTCCATTTGTCTCTCAATGCCTACAATAGTGAGATTGAAAAGAGGGCGGAATTGTATTTAATACCGTGCTAAAACACTAATTACAACTTCTATTGCCCTGTAAGGTAGGTGTTTTTAGATATAAATGTACGGTCGAATAAATCGCTGCCACCACTTACAATAGCATGTTTATTTTCGCTCGAGACAATTGCATATCCATGAGCATCACCAGTTGGATAAGCATCAAGGGTAATGGTTTCTAAATTTTCGCCTTCAAAAACTATAGTATGCGATGGAGTGCTTTGGCTAATATCAAAGTCGTCGACAAATTGATTGCCCCCGAGACGGGACATCGAAGCTAAATAATTTGTTGTACTTAACGAATCGGTGCCAATCCCGTCGATATGCCAACGGCCTTTTTCACTAATCATAACAAAAGAGCTGTCGCCGGGATAGTTGTACGTAATCCTTGTCCATAACAAATGATTGGCCTCGATAAGCGAGCGATTGCGGAAACTTTCCGGACCACGATCGAAAGTCATACTCAGGTATCCATCAACTGCATAAACTTCCTCTTCGCCTGCAAGCCTTACATAACTTGCCGATTTACGGTTTTGTTGATTGTAATCGAATTTGCCAAACACCAATTCTGTTAGCTCGCCATCGTTGTCGGTAATTTTTACTTCAATTCCAAGCGAATCGTTTACTTCGTACTTTTCCCATTTCGAATCGGAGGTAGAAGCCAATCTTGCCGGTTTTAAGTTTTGTATCTCGCCTAAAATCGACTTCATCGTGTTTTCGTCGGTGCCGGTTTTTATATCATCAAAGGCGAGCATCCATTCATCACCTTCTTTAATAAACTTGATTTCCTTCTTATTAAAAGCTTTAGGATAAATTGATATTGTAGATATTTCCGAGGTGTCAGCATCGACAAGATCGGCCAAAAGGGTTCGATCGCCTTTTTTGATATCCATATAATAATTGAGGCTAAGGAGTATAACAAGTATTGCAAGTATAATTAAAAGTGTTTTTGATTTCATCTTTTTTGAAATTAGAAATTACATTATTTAAAGAATTATTCATCAATCGTCAATAATCAATCATCAATTAAACATAGCCCTTTTCCATTCGTTTTACTCGTAAGATACGGTTACGTTGCATCCTGATAACCCCATAAATAATAACCAACAAAATTGGCAAAATAAAGTTTAACCACTTAAGTATGGCTTTTGTTCCATCCTCAATTTCAT
>JAYENH010000219.1:0-4072 GCA_034721995.1 Bacteroidota bacterium | reverse complement strand
ATACCAATACAGTTAATGCACTTGATCAAATTTTATCTGTATCTCAAAATCCCCCCGTATTACCAAAAGAAAAGTTTATTTCGATGATGCTAAAAGAAACATCAGAGATTTTTCCTGAGAAATACAATTTTGTTGGAGACGAAGCTTTAAATCTGTTATTTAATAAAGGAGTAATTGAAGCCCAAAATTACGAAATGAAATCGACACAAGGCTGGTTGCTTATTTGTGTTTTAAAGATTGCTTTTGGCGATGGGTGTACAATAGACCCACTTTACCCATGGATTGAACGAACCCTGAAAGATGAAAAAATTACAGATTCTGAAAAGAGGCTTAATCGACTTAAAAACAAATCAATTACATGGCTTAGACAAGTTATTGCCAATTTTAAAAATAAAGAGCGACAATGAGTAAAAGTAAAAAACCGAGCAATCCAAATAGTGGAAGTAATGCAGATGAATCATGTGATACAACAACACAAGCCTGCCCATTGGACTGTCCTTCAAAGATTGAATTTAAGGAGCATAACACGGTTTATGGATTTGATGATTACACAAACTCGGATGTACCTTGGAAATCGGTAGAAAAAGACAAGTCGGATACAGTAAAGGCAAAAATATCTCCAGGAGGAAAATTTGCAAATGTTCAGTTCACAAGTTCCAACGCATCAAATGTTACTGTTTCACCATCATCGCCCTCATCAGGATCACAAGTTGTTAAGGTAACAGGGGCAAAGAAAGGAGAGTCTGAGATTAAAGCTGGTTGTGGTGGTTCTAATTATGGCAAAATCAAAGTAAAATCTTACTCAAGAAAATCAAAAACAGTAGCAGTACGACTTGTACATGAAAAAAACTATACCAGTACAGATATTTCCGATGCCACAATAAAGTCATATTTGAAAAAAGTCTATGAGCAGGCAGTATTCGAGTTTAAGATCACACGCCTCCCCGCCAAAACAGTTGAATTCGACCTAAATAAAGATGGTAAGATAGATGTTGGCAGTTGGATGTCGGCAGAAATGCGAAAAATACGCGATGAATGTAAAGATGATAGTTACGATCATAATATTTTTCTTGTTGATAAACCGAATGATGGATCATTGGGTTATATGAGCTTTAACCAAAGATATGGTTTTGTACATACTGACAACTCTAATCATCCCGGGAACACTGTTGCACATGAATTGGGACATGGCTCCTTCGGATTAGTGCACCCGGATCAAAAAACCCCAGCCGATAACGACAAAAAAAATATAATGCATAGCGACGAACCAAGTCCGTGGCGATTAAGAAAAAACCAATGGGATAAGATAAATCCGTAATAGCAAATTTTGTCTTATTTGGTTTATTACTAATATGTTTGGATAATATGAAAAAATGGACTAAAAAGTTAGTACAAAGATACTCTTACATAGCTATTCTTTGTTTAATATCATTACAGGTAAATTGTATGAAAGGAGAAAAAAATATGACAAGCAATCAAGTAAATTTAGATTATTCTCAAAGGGAGAAAATTGTTAAAAATATTGATAGCGAACTTTCGACAAATTGGAAGGAAGGATTAGAATTGCTCAAATCTTATGATGACAATAAATCGGAGGAACTTAAGCGGGATATTCTTGCTATGGTATGGCGTTTCGGACTTAAATCCCAAGACTCAATTGTGCGACAAACTATGGTTAATTACATGTTAAATGTATTTGCAAAACAGTCTCTATTCCTTCAAGGACAAGCAATTAAATTTCTTCAGGATTTCTCATATACGGATTTTAACAATTATGCGGTCAACAATATAAGTTCATTGACGTGGGAGGGAGATTATAATTATGAAATTATTCTTTTAGTTGGAATTGCAAATATTCGCACAAAGATTCCTGAGTTAAAAAAAATGGCTGGTAACAATTGGAAAGTCTCCGGACCAAATCAATTGTACTCAAGTTGTCAATGGGCGGCATCCTTAGTACTTGCACGTTTTGGGGATATTAAAATAACTAAGCGTATTATCGAGCAGGTCAATGAAGAACAAGATATCATAGTACGCTCAACCAGACTTTTTGCCGATCTTGCATATACACGTCAGCAACTTGCTTTCGATACCTTAAGGAAATATTTGCACAGTCAGGAACGGTTGCCACAAGTCAAAAGTACTGTACCCGGACAAAAAGAAGCAATATATGCTGCAGAAATATTTGCAAATTTTGTAGTTGGTTGTCCTGTGTCTGGTCCTGATATCGAAATAGAGGAAGTTCAAAAGATTAAAATCTGGGCAGACAGACAATCAAAATGGCTATTCAGAGACTAACAGAATTATCTTCTTGCAATTGCAAAAAGCATTGTGGACCAAAATTAAAAAAACAAGAATCCCCTCTTCTTTGCTTTAGGGCTAAATTGTCGAACTTCTTCTTTTAAAATACTTTCAGAAACAAGCTTTCTGTCTTCTGTGGAAAGGACAAGTCCGGTTTCAGGGTTTTCATCTTCGCAAACAAAATAATCGACAGGGCCAAAAAACTCCCTTAATTGTTTTGCATCGCAAGTTGGCAGAAAAACCCTTAGCACACGGGGGTCGTAAAAACGAAAATAGAGTTCTTTTTTTTCTTCAGTCATTACCATTAAAAATCGTCTCAGGTGTTTCCTTATTTGTTTTAAATCTTGTGTTGTATAAATAATTACACCCCAGGAATTGCTCCAGCCTTCTTTAAAAAACCAATCCTGCAGTTCAACACATTCATCGGCATCGAACACGTAAGGGGCAACCGAAGCTAATTGGTTTTCCTTGTCGCCGCGATATAAGGAGAAAAATTTAGAACATAATTCTTTTGCCTTATCAATGTTCTCACTCATGCATGCCGCATCGAATACTATGTATTTATATAAATTTTTCATTTATCTTTTGAAATGAACCCGTGTATTGTCGATTTAAGCAATTCCTCTTATTACAATTTAATGGCAAATATGTTACTTTTTGGCTTGTTGTTCTTGTTCCTGTCGTGCTTTTTCGCATTTCTCGCAAAAGGGCTTACCTGTTTCGGCTGCTTGTTTCATGGCTACAATTTGCTGGGCATTGGCGGAAGCCTCCCCCTCTAATCCTGCCAGGGCTTTCTTTAACTCGTGTGTCACAAATGGGCCTACTGCCCCGCCGCCGCCAAAATCTTCCCCTTCTAATCCCGTTAATGCCTTTTTCAACTCATGGGTTTTAAACTGCACGGCCACAGATCCACCACCGCCGCCGCCGCCGGCGCTTTCTCCAATCAATACAGTTGGGCAACCTACGGTAATTGTTCCTCCGTGGGCACAACTATCGCCCATGCGGGCTGCGGGTTTACCGCCAATCAAAACGCCCATCGAACCGAGAATAATGGAATCGGGCGGGCCGACACAGGTACACATATCGCCCATCACGGCGGCGGGCATTCCGCCAATTAAAACTGTTGGGCAACCGGGCCCTGTTACCGGGCCTCCCACATGTGGCACGGGAGGAACTCCCGGTGTTACCATCGGGCATACGTGCATGTCGCCTATCCTTGCTGCGGGTTTTCCCATGTCATTGTTTTCCTAAATTTTTGTATTCTTAAATTTCTCAAAATTGATTACGCCCCGTTGGGGCTTTAATAATATATTCTTCTTTTAACATAGGGCTTCACCCTATGCTAATGCTGTCGCCCCTTTGGGGCTAATAAATCCGTTGATAATGTATTATCCTTTTTCAATTAATCTTTTTCTAACAATCTTAATTTATCTTCACCAAAGCTCCTTTAATGGTTGTCATGGCCGAGCCGGCCAATTCGGCTTGTGCCCCGGAAATTTTAGCGGCAATGCTTCCTTTAATAGTTACGTTCATTCCTTCTGCTTTTAGGTCTGTGGTTGCTTTCTGGTTTATGGCACCCGTTGCTTTTTGGTTTATATCCCCTGTTGCTTCGAGTGCAATGTCCTTTTTAGCTTTCGCAATAATCCCCCCATCGGCTAATAAAGTAATGTCCTGCTTTGCCGACAATTCGATGTTTTTGCCCTGGATTTTTAAATCGCCTTCGGAATATACTGTCAACTCTTTATTTGATGTATCGAATTTTATTGAATTT
>JAYENH010000218.1:0-4073 GCA_034721995.1 Bacteroidota bacterium | reverse complement strand
CGAAAAACTTCAGGAACTGGCTTATCAGATTAAAGACAGCTCGCTTTGCGGCCTGGGACAAACAGCTCCCAACCCGGTACTGACAACTATAAAATATTTCCGCGACGAATACGAAGCACACATCAGAGATAAAAAATGCCCCGCAAAGAGTTGTAAACAACTTTTAACCTACGAAGTTGTTGCCGATGCTTGTACAGGATGTACGGTTTGTGCAAAAAATTGCCCGGTAGATGCCATTAGCGGCGAGCGCAAAGAAATACATTTTATCGATCAGGATGTATGTACACATTGTGGCATTTGTTATAGCAAATGTAAATTTGATGCTATCAGTATTTCATAATTCGATTCGTATTCAATCTGAAACAAAAAGAAAATGGATAAAGTAAATATTATTTTAAACGGAAAAAATATACAAGGACAGACTGGCGATACCATTCTCGAACTTGCCCGGCGAAATGATGTCGATATACCGACACTATGCCACGATCCACGCCTTGAACCATATTCATCGTGCTTTTTATGCGTGGTTGAAGTTGCCGGAATGAAAGGGCTGCAAACCTCATGCTCGACAAAAATAATGGAGGGGATGGAGGTTGTTACAAACAACGAAAAAGTAAGGAAAGCACGAAAAACCGCGCTGGAATTGTTATTGAGCGATCACTATGCCGATTGTGCAGCACCATGTAAAGAAACCTGTCCGGCAGGAGTTGATGTGCAGGGTTATATTTCGCTTATAGACAAAGGCCTTTATAACGATGCCATTGCATTGATTAAACAAACAAACCCATTGCCCGCGATTTGCGGAAGGGTTTGCGTGCGCCCTTGTGAGGTAGCCTGCCGAAGAAATCTTTTAGACGAAGAACATCCTGTTGGCATTGATTATATGAAGCGTTTTGCTGCTGATCAGGATCTCGATTCAGAAACAAGGTTTATTCCTGATTGCGCCCCGGCTACCGGAAAAAAAATAGCTATTATTGGTGGTGGTCCCGGCGGATTGTCTGCAGCTTATTTTCTTCAGCAAAAAGGGCATCAGTGCAATATTTTTGAGGCAGCACCAAAAGCAGGTGGATGGTTAAGATATGGTATCCCCGAATATCGTTTACCAAACGATTTGCTCCAGCGCGAAATTGATGCGGTAACGGAACTGGGAGCTAATATTTATTGTGAGAAAAACCTTGGTGGCAATATCAGCTATAAAGATTTAAAAGATCAATATGATGCTACTATTCTCACAATCGGTTCGCAAAAAGGAACTTTAATTGGTTGCAAAGGCGATGATGCCGAAAATGTTTTCTCAGGTATCGACTTCCTTAAAAATATGGAAATGACCGGACAAAAATCCGATTTCAGCGGAAAAACTGTTGCCGTTGTTGGTGGTGGTAATACTGCTATGGACTGTTGCCGTACTTCGTTGCGTTGTGGCGCCAAAAAAGTATTTGTGATTTACCGCCGTACCGAAAAGGAAATGCCCGCCAACCCTATCGAAATTCACGAATCGAAAATTGAAGGGGTAGAATATCTTTTTCTTACCAATCCTATTGAAGTAAACAAGGATGAAAATAATGCGGTAAAATCAATTACCTGCCTGAAAATGGAATTGGGCGAACCCGATGCATCCGGCCGCAGAAGACCTGTCCCGATTGAAGGCTCAAATTTCGATTTGCCGGTTGATTTTGTATTGGCAGCCATTGGCCAAAAAACCATTGTTAATTTTATTGATGATATCAACAATAATACAACAACAGGGGAATTGAAATTAAATCGATGGGGCGATATCGATGCCAATCCTGAAACACTGCAAACAGGTATTCCATCGGTATTTGCTGCCGGTGATGGAGTTTCCGGCCCGGCCACAATAATCGAAGCTATTGCACAGGCAAAACTTGCATCGCACAGTGTACAACAATTTCTGGCAGGTGAAGAAATAACACCTCCGGCAAAAGAATTTGTCAGTCGAAAAGATAATTTCAAAAAACAGATAACACAGGATTATGTTGGAAAATTTGCCCGCCAGGTACGCGAAGAAATGCCGGTGCTCGAAGCAAACAAACGAAATGGTTTCGACGAGGTTGAATTGGGTTATGCCGGTGATGAGGTTGTGCAACACGAAGCACAACGATGCCTTGAATGTGGTTGTACCGAATATTTTACCTGCGACCTGAAAAAATATGCAAGCGAATATGACGCAGAACAAAAAGTTGAAGGGGCTTATTCAATATCGGAGGTCGACTTTAGCCATCCCTTTATCGAAATTGATAACAACAAATGTGTATTGTGTTCGCGGTGTATCCGCATTTGCCACGATGTTGTAGGAGCCAATGCACTTGGTTTGGTCGAACGTGGTTTTAACACTTACGTTGCCCCAAGTATGGGCGATTCTCTCACCCTTTCCAATTGCGAATCGTGTGGCCTGTGTATTTCGACATGCCCAACGGGGGCCATTACCGAAAACACGCCATTTAAGCCCGGCCCGGTAAGTACCGAAAGTTTCGAGTCGATATCGATTTTTTCTTCCGAAGGCGAGAAAATAAATTTACACATGAAAAATGGTTTTGTGATGAAGGCTACGGGAGCTGAAGGAATGATGAACCCTGATGCAAACATTGGCCGTCATGCAAAATTCGGATACAATCTTTTAAACGACAGCTCAAGGATTACAAAACCGCTTCTGAAAATAAATGGCAAATACGAAGAGATATCCTACGAAAAAGCCCAGGGAATTATTGCTATTAAAATTAGAAGTGTAAACTCTAACGAAAATGCTTTTTATGGTGGGGCACGATTGAGTAACGAAGAACAATACCTGATTCAGAAATTTGCACGAGTGGGAGCAAAAACTCACAATGTAAACAACTGGCATTATATGTTCGGTGGCGAAGGTTATATTAAAAATGCACAAAATAATGTTCCTTTCGACCAAATTAAAAAGGCAAGCAAAATTTATATTGTCGGGGCCGAACTGGCAAACGACAATCAGTTATTAGGTTATTATGTAAACAAGGCACGCATCAAACATAATATTCCTGTTGAACTTGTTACTACATTGAAGAAAAGTTCAATGGAACATAAGGTCGACAAAGTGTTGAAAGTTAAATCGTACCATAGTTTTATTAAATCATTAAACCATTACCTTCTTGGTAACGGAATGCAAAATCAATTTTATATTAACGATAATTGCACTGGATTTAATAGTTATAAAGAAAAGCTTCTTTCTGAAGATTTAAGTACACTGCTGAAAAATGCAGGCGATGACAATTCAGGTAACATAATGCGCTTTGCAAACGAGTTTAACCACGAGATGAATGCTATTATTATTTTTGCTGAAAAAGAAATTTCTGCAAATACCTCCTTCGAGATCAGAAATCTTGCAATGATTACGGGCAAGCTCGGAAAAACCGCAAGCGGCCTTATTGCTATCAGAGAAAAAAACAATTCGCAGGGCTTGCTTGATATGGGCGTTTGTAACAAAGTTGGCCCCGGCACTGTTTCGGTGTTCGATAAAGAATACATGAAAGCACTAAAAAAGAAATGGGCCGTATCGAATCTTCCCGAAGGAATAAAAGAATGTCATACCGAAACACTCGAAAATGGGAAGATAAATAATATGTTTGTTTTTGGCGAAGACCCAATTGGTTGTGCCTTCGATAAAAAGAAGATAAAAGGATATTTCGACAATGCAGGCTTTGTTATGGTGATGGATTATTTTATGACAGAAACAGCAAAGCAGGCCGATTTGATTATTCCGGCTTCTTTCCCTGCCGAAACAGGCGGAAGCTTTACCAACACCCAAAAAGTTATCCAGCAATTCGATAAGCACATGATCCAAAAGGTTGGCAAATTAAATTATACTTTTTTAATCGACTTACTCGAATTGTTTGGTTCGCACCAACTTGGCAGTCTTGATGATGTACGCGACGAAATGCTTACAGTATTGCCAAAACCGGGAGGCAAAGAAATGAACGAATTTAAATATACAGAAGAGGACAACTGGAACCGGATGTTCGATCATGGATGCGATGGTTTACAGAAAATGTTCGAGGAGAAATTTAACGAGGCATTTGAGTAGATGGAAG
>JAYENH010000217.1:0-4077 GCA_034721995.1 Bacteroidota bacterium | reverse complement strand
TCCGGTTGACCAATTATAGAAATATGGAGATGTCCCACCGTTAGTCGTAAGCCCTATATATCCGTCGCTTGCACCCTGGCTGCTCACTCCATAACCACTGTAATCAGAAATATTTGAACTGATTTTTATTGAATCAGGGGCGGCAAGGTTTATCGAAGGAAGCGCGTTTGCATCGTAATAGGCAATTAATGTGTCGATAGCTGCCATCCCATTATTTAAAAATAATCCTGAACAATTAAGCATACAATTATAGTAAGGTGCAGCATGAAAAACGGTACTGTCCGAAGCTCGCCAAATCCTCCAATATATACTATCATTATCGAGGAAGCCATCTTTAATAGGTGTAAGGTTATCATCGGGCCATATTGTAAGTGAATTAATTGCCCCTGTCCATTCTAAATATCCCCCACACATAAAAACACCGGGCGATTGCTCAAAAAATGCACCGACATAATCGCCCGAAACAATATCTGAACCATCAATCTTTATTGAATTGGCAGGTAATAATACATTCTCATAACTTACCATTGTTGTAACAAAAGTCCAGGTGAATTCTATCCCTGAAACATTACCGTTTGCACTTGATATTTTTACACATCCGGCATTATCGGTAATTGTAATATCGTAAATATCGCCGGGTAGGTTTAAAATATCCTGAGTAGTTTCACCATTACTCCATAAATAAGAATATGGTAATGTCCCGCCCGAAACAGTAAGATTTATCCAGCCATCATAAGAATAATTACAGCTAACACCCGATCCATTATAATTCGATGATGATGCAGATGCAATAATTTCAGTCGGTTCGTCTACTGTAAAACTGGCAGCAGAAAACACTCCTTGATCATTAACTGTAACTGTATATTGTCCTGCCGAAAGCCCTGAAACATCCTCGGTAGTAGCACTGTTCGACCAGGAATATCCATACGGGCCACCGGTACCACCCGTTACTGTAATATCAATAGCCCCATCAGATAAATCGAAACATGAAACATCGGTAATAACCCCTGTAATTGTTGCCTGAATAGAGAATGCTGTTGAATTGCAGGCATCATTTCTGTTTCTGCTTTTTTGGATTTCAGAGGGTGATTCTTTTACACTATGTTCGGAACTGACAACTGTAAAGAATTCATCATCAACGGAAACATGTAAATTTTCGTGAATTGACACAACTTCCCCATAGCCCTTTTGGACAAAAATACCAAAGACTAACACAATGATGTATATCAATTTAAAGTAGATTCTACTCATAAAGTCCCATGCATTCTAATAATGAACGTAATTGACTCGAAAAGGTTTTAATCCTTATCATAATAAAATTGATTAAAAGTATGCCTAAATATTAAAAGGTAACCAGTAATCGGAAAATTTATTAATCATTTAACATTCTGAGAGTAAACCCTTATATGTCTCATAGTTACAAACGATTGCAAAAGTAGGACTTTTTAACGGTATTTGCCTTATCGACCTGAATCTTTTTTTTAATATTTTTTGTTGGATGCTCCATGATGTAAGATGCAGGAAGAAAAATTATTAACTTCCAATTTATTATCAATAACAAGCCAGTTTATTACTAAACAAAACCCTGCGCTTTGAACCTCATTGAACAGGGATCCCTAAACCTACTCAACATAAAGTACAAAGCCCTTTAGATACTCGCTTTCGGGGTGATAAATATTAACAGGGTGATCGGCAGGCTGGGTCAATTGATGAAGAATACGTACCGAACGCCCTGTGTTGGCAGCAGCCGCAAACACCGATTTACGGAAATTTTCTTTGCTCACAACCTGAGAGCAGGAAAAGGTAAATATTATACCTCCCGGTTTTATTTGCTCAATAGCCCTCATATTCAATTTTTTGTATCCTTGAAGGGCATTGTGCAGCACTTTATTGTGTTTGGCAAATGCAGGCGGATCAAGAATTATTAAATCATATTTCTGATCAATGTTATGCAAATATTCAAAAGCATCAACAGCAAAAGCCTCATGTCGCGAAGTATCTGAAAAATTAAGTGCAATATTCTGGTTTGTTAATTCGATGGCCGGTTTTGAACTATCGACCGAATGTACCAAACTTGCACCTCCCTGCATGGCATATACCGAAAAACCACCCGTAAAACCAAACATATTAAGCACTTTCCTGTCCTTTGAATAAAATTCAAGCAGTTTCCGGTTTTCGCGCTGATCAATAAAAAAGCCGGTCTTTTGTCCGGTTTCCCAATCTATTACGAATTTATTGCCGTATTCCAGCATCTCGTTATTTTCATTTGCTCCTAAGATGTATCCATCTTCCGGTTCAATATCTGCCTTATAAGGAAGTGTTGCCTTACTTTTTTCGTAAATAGCTACAAGCCTGTCGCCCAAAACTTCTTTCAGGGCTGTAATAATTTCGTCCTTAGCCACAAACATACCAACAGAGTGCATCTGTACAACAGCAGTTCCTGCATAATAATCTATAATCAACCCGGGCAATTCATCGCCCTCGGCATGTATCAACCTGAAAATATTGTTTCGCCCTTCTTGTAACAAACCTATGCGAAGCCGCAATTGCAGGGCTTTCTCTATTTTATTCCGCCAAAATCCGGCATCAATATTTTCTTTAACAAAACTTAATACCCGAATAGCAATGGAACCAATCTGGTAGTGGCCTATGGCAAGAAATTCATCTTTATTGTCGTACACCTCTACTAAATCGCCTTCATTTACAGTGCCCTTGATTTTTTTTATCGCACCCGAAAAAATCCAGGGATGTCTTCGTCTTAAAGACTGATCTTTACCCGACTTTAGTATGATTTTTGAAAATTCCATAAAGCTTTTTGTTAATGAAAAAACAGCTTGCAAAAGAAATCAAACTTTTCAGGAGAACAAACCTTAAAAAACACATAAGTCACAATAGGAACATAAGTTCACATAAGAAAAAAACTATGTGTCCTTATGTGTATAATGTGTTTAAATTACATACCACACGCAACTTTGAACCTCTGAAACCTGAACTAATTTATATAGAATAATACTAAATTAGACTGATTGGTCTATTTTATATAACGCATCACTTTACAATTCCGTATATTGCCTCAGTAAAATTTAGATAAGTATTATGGATATATATCCCGGTATATTATCGCTGCTATTATGTAGCATTTTTTTTATGGCATTTTTCATTGCCGGGGTAGTTTCCTATATAGAAAAAGAAGCACGCGCCGGTAATTTATTTCTGGGGTTTTCATTCTTATTTTTCTTGTTATACTTTCTGTTATATTTTCTTGATAATCAATTTTTCCGCACAATCAGCTATGCCATAAGCTCTACTGTTCCAATAATTATGCTCACGATTTTTACTCCAATATCAAAATTGAAAGGTATTAAAAGGGAAAAACCAACATCCCGGTTCGACGAACGCGACACTCCACTATCAAGGCGCAGGTTAAAACCGGGAAGCAAAAACTTTAATGATTATTACAGCAACAAACCTGAAAATAAAAAACATGATGATCTCCTCCATACAAAACCAGGCCTTCTAAACGAGAAATCATCAAGATATCACCTTTCATCTTTTAAAGCAGCCGATTCGAATTTCCAAAGCATTGAGTTAATAAAGCCTTATGTAGATGGAAAAATTAATAAAATCAGAATAAAATTTGCCCCTCACAAAATCAGTGTTTTTCTAAGAAACTGGTTAAAGAAACAAGGTGTACACGATGTGGGTTTTTGCAAACTAAAGAATTACCATAAATATTCCGTTTCGGGTAAACTATCCGATTTTGGTAAAGAAATCGAAATTGACCATAAATATGCCATAGCTTTTGTAATTGAGATGGATAAAGAAATGATTGATTGCGCACCGAATGGCCCGGCAATAATGGAATCTTCTCAAGCCTATCTGAACTCAGGAATAATGGCTGTTAACCTTGCAAATTACATCCGTAGCCTGGGATATCCGGCAAGGGCACACATTGATGGGAATTACGAAATCATCTGTCCTTTGGTTGCCCGCGATGCCGGCCTGGGAGAAATTGGCAGAATGGGAATTTTAATAACCCCAAAACTTGGCCCGCGTGTTCGAATTGCAGTAATCACA
>JAYENH010000216.1:0-4081 GCA_034721995.1 Bacteroidota bacterium | reverse complement strand
CTTGGTTATCCCGAAGTTAACCTAAACCTGGGATGCCCGTATCCGATGGTGGCAAAAAGAAAAAAAGGCAGTGGTTTAATAGCATTTCCGCAGGAGATAAAATATATGCTGCAATCCTGGTTCGAAAATCCTCCAATAAAACTTTCGATAAAACTAAGGTTAGGCTACGAAAATAAAGATGAGATTTATCCGGTGCTTGATGTTTTGAATTGCTTTCCGTTAGACGAAATAATCCTTCATCCGCGCATAGGCAAAAACTTGTACAAAGGACGTGCAGATACCGAAGCCTTTGCGCAGGCTCTTGAATATTCAAACCATCCGATAACTTATAATGGCGATATTGATTCGGCAGAAAAATTCAGGAAATTATCAGAAGAATTCCCAACAATTGATAACTGGATGATTGGCAGGGGAATTCTCTGCAACACTTTTTTTGTTGAGGAAATAAAACAACTCAAGCCCAAAACTGATATGGAGAAGAAAATCCGCATGAAAAATTTTATCGAAGAATTGTGGCAGGCTTACGAAGATCAATATGGGCATCCATCACAGGCTCTGAATAAAATGAAACAACACTGGATTTATTTATCACAGTGGTTCAGTAACCCCCACAAAGTTTATAAAATGATAAAGAAGTCGAATTCAGAATATAAATATAAAGAGCGGGTTGGAGTAATCTTTAAAGAGTGCGACTAATTTTACTCTAACACAAATATTATAATTATTATGCATTTTCCTTTTTTAATTACTTTTGAGGTCTTATGACGAAAAGATATTTTTACCTGATTTTTTTGCTTTGCTCAATTTTTGTCGATGTTGCAGGGCAATTGCCATTTCCACCCAAAGGGATTGTTTTTGCTGATGATGCAGTAAACCGAATCGATGTTTTCCTTGAAACCGATTCAATAGATGCCCTGCTTGAACCCGGCAATGAATACAGCAACCATGAATATCCGGCAACTTTTATTTTAACTTATAATAATACTGCCGACACAATTGAAAATGTTGGTTTTCGTTTACGGGGCAACACTTCGCGGGTATCAGGAAAAAAATCTTTTAAAATTTCGTTCAACACTTTTACCGGCAACAATTATTATGGCCTCGAAAAAATGAATATCAATGGCGAGCATAACGACCCGTCGATTGCCCGTTCGAAGATTTGCTGGGATATTTGTCGCGACTTTGAAGTAATTGGCTCGCGCTGCAACCCTGTAGAACTTTACATAAATTCAGAATACAAAGGCCTATATGTAAATGTTGAGCATGTGGACGAGGAATTTATTGAACTGCGTTTTGGCAACAAAGATGGCAACCTTTACAAATGTCTCTGGCCGGCAGATTTGGTTTACAAAGGCAGCAACCCCGATTTATACAAAGAGGTTTTGTATGGCCGCCGGACTTACGATCTGAAAACAAATACCAATACCGATGATTACAGCGACCTCGCCAATTTCATCGACATCCTGAACAATTCTACTTTAAGTAACCTGCCTTACGATTTAGAGGAGGTTTTTAATGTGCCGGGTTTTTTGCGCTATCTCGCCATAGAAATATATACAGGGCACTGGGATGGTTATGCCTACAATAAAAACAACTATTACCTTTATAATGATCCGGAAACAGGTATGTTCCATTTTCTACCTTATGATTTGGATAATACCCTCGGAATAGACTGGATTGGGCGCGACTGGGCAACCCGCGATATAAACGACTGGGCCAGCCATGGCGGGTATCGGCCTCTTGTAGAACGGCTCATGGATGTTTCCGAATATAAAGACTGGTTCAATTTTTATGTAAATAAGTTGATAGATGAGAGAACAAACACAAATATTATTTTTCCTGAAATTGATGCTTACCGGGATATGGTAAAAGACTATGTAGTTTACGACAACTACCACTCGCTTGATTATGGATATTCATACAACGATTTCATAAACTCGTATATAAATTCACAAGGCGGACATGTAACTTATGGAGTTAAACCATATTTCACAACAAGGGTTTCCTCTGCCAATCAGCAGCTCGATCTCAACAATATTAATCCCATCATCTCAAACGTTCGGAATAACCATCCCGGGGCGCAGCAACTGGTAAATATTACAGCAAAGGCCGAGGATGAATATCAACTTGTTGTAAGGCTCTTCTATTCAGATGATCAAACAAACTGGAACTCAGAAACCATGCTTGATGATGGATTCAATAACGATGGGCAGGCAAACGACGAAACCTTCGGGATAAATATTGGCCCCTTTGCTGCCGGGTCTCAAATCGATTATTATATCGAGGCAGAAGATAATTCAGGTAATATTTCGCGCTATCCCCGTAGCGGTTCAAAATATATTCTTATTGAAAATCTGTCGCCTGTAACTTTGGTGATTAACGAATTTATGGCAAAAAACTCAAATGTTATAAGCGACCAGAATGGCAATTTTGATGACTGGATCGAAATATTAAATATCGGGAACAGTCCGGTTTATCTTGGCGATAAATTTTTAAGTGATAAGCTCAACTCACAAACCAAATGGCAACTGCCTGCCGTTACCCTCGGGGCAGGTGAGTATTATTTAATTTGGGCCGATAAGGAAGAAAACGAAGGAATTAATCATACAAATTTTAAACTTTCGTCGAAGGGAGAAGAAATAGTTTTGACCGATGCCGATGGAATTAGCATAATTGATTATGTGAAATATTACTGGCAAACCGAAAACCTTAGCGAAGGAAGATACCCAAATGGCAATGGGCCTGTTCAATATCTTGGATTCCCTACTCCCGGTTATACTAATGAGCTAATGGATATCGAAAACCATCAACCATCGGTAAATATTCAGGTTTATCCAAATCCTTTTATCGACCATTGCACAATCGAAATTCAGGATAGTGAAAATCAGCAAAAGCTATTACAGGTTTTTTCTGTTGATGGAAAGTTGTTGTTTACAAAATCATTCCATGAAGAAATTTATTTTTGGAGTGGGAATAACAATAATATAAAATCAGGAATATATTTTCTTAGGATTGATTTAAACAGAAAAATTATTGCGACACAAAGAATCGTGAAATTATAGATCCTGATATCAAAATATTGGAAAAGAAAACTAATGATTCCAAGTTCCAAAAGCCTTGTCTTTGCCGCTTTTTTATCAAAGGCCCGAAAATCAGTTGTTTTATTGCTGGCACTATTTGTCCTGCGCTTTATTCAAACCGAATTGCTTTTGCCGGACTGATTTTAGTAATAATATAGGAAGGGATTAAAAGTATTCCCACGGTTACTGTTAAAGTTCCCAGATTGAGGCCAAGCCAGTGTATGAATCTCAGATTGATGGGCACCGACGATACGTAATAGGATGCCGGGTCTAATTGCACAATGGCAAATTGCGATTGCAAAAAACAAAGGGCCAGGCCAATAATGTTTCCCCAAAACATGCCTTTGCCAATAAGAAAAGCGGCATTATATAAAAATATTTTCCTGATACTCCAGTTTTCGGTGCCAAGCGATTTCAGGATACCTATCATGTTTGTGCGCTCAAGAATCAGGATTAGCAAACCCGAAACCATGTTAAAAGCCGCAACAACAATCATCAGAATAAGAATAACAAAAGTATTGGTATCGAACAGCGATAGCCAGCTAAAAAAGTGGCCGAACTTTTCCTCTATACTTTGCACCATCAGGCGCGAGCCATCGGGTTGAAGCTGATATCCGACCTCGTCCGAAATCAAACGAGTTTTATTGGCAAGCTTGGAAAAATCGTCAATCAACACCTCGAAACCTCCTATTTGCTTCTCGTTCCACGAGTTTAGTTTTTGAATGTGGCGGATGTCGCAAAATATCATGTTATTGAAATCTTCGAGGCTGCTTTCGTAAATCCCTGCAATGTTGAACTTTCGTATCCGCAAAGGTTGCTGGATAAAATAAACAAGGATATTGTCGCCGGCACGTAATTTTAGCGATTTTGCCATGGACGACGACATCAGTACATCATTGCTTTTTTTCGGACTGCCGAAATCTACAGGCTTTCCATCAATAATAAAACGGTTCAGGTAGCTCCAGTCGAAATCGCCGCCCACACCTTTTAAAAGTATGCCT
>JAYENH010000215.1:0-4083 GCA_034721995.1 Bacteroidota bacterium | reverse complement strand
AATTGATTCAAACGCCCCAACCATATCACCAACGGTTTTGTTTTTTTTTATTTTTTGCGTAGGGGCAATCCCTTGTGGTTGTCCTTTTTCGGTTGCGTCAATCATATCATTTTGGGCGACCACAAGGGTCGCCCCTACGATTTGCAATATTGCGTGGAAATGGTTTGGCATTACAATGTATTCGTGTAATTCAATATTTGTAAATCGTTCCGGTAATTTTAACCATTCGGATTCAATCATTTGCCCTGCATCATTTAATATCATTTCACCATCGCCAATATGACCAAATAAACATTCACGGTTTTTTACGCAAATGGTAACAAAATATAATCCTACCTGCGAATAATCATATCCTTTTAACCGGATTGACCTGCGATGATGAATATTTGGATTATAATTTCCCATAATTAATTACAATTCTCCATTAAACGCTTTTTGCAATACACTCTTTTTCAATTCTTCAAAATCATCTATTTTTTGCTGATAAATGCTTTCTAACTTTTTTGTTTCTGCTGAAAGGGCATCTAATTGACGAACGATAATTTGCTGTTCTTTTATGGATTTTGGGTAAGGAATATAAACATCATCAAAACTATAATTATTTATTTGAGGAATATTGGCACCATTACTTATACTTTTCAAATCAAATAACTGAAACCAATGGAAAAAATAATTTTTGTCAATTTTTTTGCTCGGAATAATTGCCATTGTATTTAAATCAACAATAGTAGGACTAACAATTTTTCTTTTCTTATTTGTTGCAATTGCACCACCTCTTTTCGGAAAAATTATTGCACCTTCTGGAATAATTTGATTTGTTTTAATCTCATTACTATTTACGAATCTGCTCGAAGTATTTATTTCAACTTCGTTTTCGGGCAAATTCATATCTCTAACTTTTGTGTAAAGAACATCTCCTTCATTTCGTTCAAGAGATGGAGAAATGGTTGTACCACTTTTTAATTCGCATACATTCTTTAATCTATCCTCCTCCCAATCATCACCTTTATTCTCAAACACCCCTTGCAAATAACTCTCAAAAAGTTCTTTGGCATTTTTAAGGTTTTGTTCGGCATTGACTTTTGCTTTGTCTATGGCTTCAAAAGCATGGTCGAGTATGGAAACTATGCGTTTTTGTTCTTCTATTGATTTTGGAAATTTAATTAGTACATCTTTTAAAGATGAATTTGATATTACTGGTTGTGCTGCTTGTCTTGCAAAACTTCTCAAATCTTTATAGTTCAACATATAAACAACAAAATTGCTATTGAAATATTCTAAACCTTTCGAAATTCTGAAAGCATTATCTGTAAGCCAAAATTTTGTATTAATTTTCCGAACATTTCCACATAAAGCCCCAACTCGTCCTATAATTACTTCATTTTCAGAATTAAATTGATTGTGATAACCTGCAATTCCATTACCGCCAAATACAGGGTATTGCCCTTCTATCATATTTTTTGCAGTTAACCCATCTCCACTTTTTAGTTTAAAAACCTCACCCAACTTTCTTATTTCCCAATCCTTTGGCAATTGAGAATTGATAGTTGATAGTTGATAATTATCCATTTTCAATTTTCCATTATCCATTGCTGCCTTCATTTTCAATTATCAATTTTAAACTATCCATTACCTTAACCGAACTTTTATCCATTTTAGAAAAGGCAAACCATTTTTTGCCTAAATCTTTCAGGCTTGCTCCAAAGTGATAAACTTCTTTTTCATCAATAATTAAAAATCGGTCGTGTGCTTTATCGAATTTTTGAATTTTAATGGCTTTGTATTGCTGATTGTGTTTTTCAATATCCAGTTTTAATTGCTTTGATATGTTTTTTGTAAAGATATAGAAATCAACATTTTTCTTTCTCTTTGTAAAATGTGTAAGTACGGTATCATCAATATAATTATCAATAAGAATAATTGATTTTTTGGCAGAGCGTATTATATCAGAAACAAAGGTGTAGGCATCAAATATTTGTCCATCGAAGAATACACCTTGATTGGGTGGTAATGCTGCATTTATTTGTAAATCGATACTATTTACTTTGTCAGTTAAACTCTCAACATTATCTTCTATTCGGTTCATTCTGTTATTTAGAGAATAGCCTTTTAGCAAATAGTCGCGTAAAACACTTGTGGCCCAAATACGAAACTGTGTACCTTGCTTAGATTTTACACGGTAACCGACTGAAATAATAATATCAAGATTGTAATATTCAATTTTACGCTTTACAGTTCTGTTTCCTTCTTTTTGAACTGTCAAGGATTCCTTGACGGTTGATTTTTTCTCTAGTTCCTTTTCGTTAAAACAGTTATTTATGTGCAGGCTAATATTTTGTTTAGTTTGATTAAACAAGGAAGCCATTTGCTGTTGCGACAGCCACACAGTTTCATCTTCAAGCCTTACTTCAATATGTTTTGCAAGTTCATTGGGGCGATATAAAATTATTTCATTTTTCATATCAGTTCCGAAATTGAGTTTAAAATCTCAGCACTCTCTTTATCCAGTTCTGCCATATTTTTCAATATTTCGGCAGGTTGTCGTAGTGGTGCTTCTTCGGGTGTGTTTGGGTTTTTAACTGATAAATCCAACCCTTCGGCTTCGCTCAGGGTTCGTATATCTATATTCCAACTGTTTTCTGTTTCAGGTCCTTCTGCGGCTGAGGCTCTCGAAGCCTGCAGTTTTACAAATTCGGCTAAATCTTTTTCGTTAAGCGGATTTGTCTTGCCTAAGTTTCTTTCTAAGTTAAGTTGGTAAAACCAAGTCTTTTGAGTTTTCTTCCCTTTTTCAAAAAAGAGAACAACGGTTTTTACTCCTGCACCGGTAAATGTTCCGCCCGGTAAATCTAAAACTGTGTGTAAATCACAATTGCTTAATAGTTCTTTTCTTAAAGCAATAGAAGCATTGTCAGTATTTGATAAAAATGTGTTTTTAATTACAATGCCTGCTTTGCCACCTGCTTTCAATATTTTAATAAAATGCTGTAAAAACAAACTTGCAGTTTCGCCTGTTTTTATTGGGAAATTTTGTTGTACTTCGGCACGTTCTTTTCCCCCAAAAGGTGGATTTGCCAACACTACTTTGTAACGGTCTTTTTCTTGTAGATCACCTAAATTTTCAGCCAATGTATTGGTATGAATAATATTTGGGGCTTCAATGCCGTGCAAAATCATATTCATAATACCAATAATGTAGGCAAGCGATTTTTTCTCTTTGCCGTAAAAAGTGTTTTTCTGTAAGGTCTCAATTTTGGAAGTAGATAAACCTTTGTTATTCAGATATTCAAATGCTTCAACCAAAAATCCCGCAGAACCAACTGCACCGTCATAAATAGTGTCGCCAATCTTTGGGCCAACAACTTTTACAATAGTTTTAATCAATGGGCGTGGTGTGTAATATTCTCCACCGTTTCGCCCGGCATTACCCATATTTTTAATTTTGCCCTCATAAAGATGGCTCATTTCGTGCTTTTCAGCGTGGGTTCTAAATCGCAGTTCGTCAATCAGGTTTACAACTTCTCGCAGATTGTAACCACTTTGTATTCTGTTTTTCAGTTCGCTAAAAATCTCACCAACTTTATATTCAATGGTATCAGCACTTTCGGAATTAGTTTTAAACTTTTTCAGATATGGAAACAGTTCACCATTTACAAAGTCCACAAGGTCATCGCCTGTCATTGCGTTGTGGTCAATTTTTCCGTTTTTAAGTTTTGGTGCTGCCCAAGTAGTCCATTGAAATTGTGGGTCAATTATTTTTTCATAAGTCTTACCCGATAAAAGAGCAGCAGTCTCTTTGTCTTTCTCTAAGTCGTCAAGATATTTCAGAAACAAAATCCACGAAGTCTGTTCCACATAATCTAATTCGCTTCCACAACCTGCGTCTTTGTGAAGTATGTCGTCTATATTTTTAAAAGTCTGTTCAAACATATATTTAATTCAATTCCTTTGTTAAAATTCAAAGTCCAAAGATACATTCAATCTCTGGGCGGTGGAAATAAAATTGCTCTTTTGGTTTTTTCAGGGTTGGCAAGACAGTTTTGGAATTGCCTTTAAACCAAACTGAAATTCTATCTTCTTCAATAA
>JAYENH010000214.1:0-4084 GCA_034721995.1 Bacteroidota bacterium | reverse complement strand
GTAATCTTCAAAAAGTTGCTCGTTCATTGCCAAGTTTTCCCATTTAAAATCGGCAAAGGCTGTGAGAATGTTTTTAATTCGCATCAACTGGCGAAATGCTTGAATAAATTCTAATTCGTCTTTTTCGCTTTGCAAATCGTTTACGCTGTTTACCGTAGGCGTAATTTTTAGCAACTCAATGAATGCTTCGTTAAATTTCTTTACATATTCCTCATAAGGTTTCATTATAATTACTTCAATCGCTTCTTTGTTGCTGAATAAAGTAATTGCATCGTCTGTTGCTTTTTTCAGGTTTCGGAAAACAACAATATTTCCTTGTGATTTTTGCTCGTTTAGAATTCGGTTTGTCCTTGAATAGGCTTGAATTAATCCGTGATATTTCAAGTTTTTATCTACATACAAAGTATTTAGCGGTGGACTGTCAAATCCTGTTAGGAACATATTTACAACCAGTAAAATATCAATTTTGCGTTCTTTTACTTTCTTTGAAATATCGTTGTAATAATTGTAAAACGACTGGCTGTCTTTGGTAGAGAAATTTGAACCAAACATTTTATTGTAATCATCAATAAACTCGTCTAATTTTTCTCTGCTGTGAATATTGACCCGTTGAGACGCACGGCCCTGCGTCTCTGCGAGTCCATAAATCGCTTGCGGTTCAGCAGCCATCAATAAATTTTCTTCTGGAATATATCCGTTTGCATCTGCATCGTCTTCGTTGGCTACATACGAAAATATAGTTGCAATTTTCAGATTGTGTTTTCCTTCTTCTTTTTTACGTTGCAGAATATCGTAATACTTTATCAATGTTTTAACGCCACTTACGGCAAACATTCCTGTAAATTCTTTACTGTGCGTTTTTCGGTTATGATTGGCAATTATGTAATTTGATATTTTTTCTAATCGCTCAGGCGATTCCATCAACTCTTTGGTGTCGATGTCTTCTACTTCAATATCAATTTCGGTGGCACTGTCTTTCTTTTTGTACCTGCCCACATATTCAACCGAAAATTTGAGAACATTCTCATCTTTTATAGCATCGGTAATTACATATTTGTGAAGTGATTCGCCAAATAGTTCTTTGGTTGTCCGTTTTCCGAGATCGTTTTTAAAAGCATTTTCTGCAAAAATTGGTGTTCCTGTAAAACCGAAAAACTGATAGTTTTTAAAAAATGCTTTTATCCGATTATGTGTTGCTCCAAACTGCGAACGATGGCACTCGTCAAAAATGAAAATTAATCGTTTGTCTTGCAATGTATCACCTGTGCGGTTCGCACCCATTTTTGCTAAATACCTGCTTTTGCTGATAGCGGTATTTAGTTTTTGAATAGTGGTAACTATCAATTTTGTATCGTCAGAAAACTGTTTTACCAATGCTTTTGTATTGTCTGTTCCATCAATACTGCCTTTGCTGAAATTGTTAAACTCTTTGGTGGTTTGGTAATCTAAATCTTTACGGTCAACCACAAAAACCACTTTTTCAACTTCGGGCATATTCATAATTATCTGACTTGCCTTAAACGAAGTCAAAGTTTTTCCCGAACCTGTGGTGTGCCAAATGTAGCCGTTTTTTTGTTGAGATGCACATCCGTGAATCTGTACATGCCTGATTAGTGCTTCTACTGCATAATATTGATAAGGACGAAGCACCATCAATATTTTATGCGTTTCGTTTAGCACTATGTATTTGCTAATCATTTTAGAGATGTGGCAAGGCTCTAAAAATTCGCTTGTAAACCCATTTAAAATATTACTTAGGCGGTTGTTTTCTTTATCTGTCCAGTAAAAAGTTTGTTTGAAAGATTGTCTGCGGTTATTTGCGTAGTATTTTGTATTTACACCATTGCTGATTACAAAAACCTGAATGTATTGATACAATGCCGAATTTGAACCAAACGAATGACGTTGATAACGGTTTATTTGGTTAAAGGCTTCTTTGAGTTCCAAACCTCTGCGTTTAAGTTCTATTTGAACCAAAGGCAAACCATTTACCAATAAAGTAACATCGTAGCGGTTTTTGTAATTTCCTTCAATGGTAACTTGTTGTGTAACCTGATATTGATTTCGGCACCAGTGCTCAACATTCAAAAACTCAAAATAAAGATTATCTCCATTATCACGGATAATATGCTGTTTCTCTCGCAGGGTTTTAGATTTTTCAAAAACAGAACCTTTGGCAAGAATATTCATTACCTTTTTAAATTCTGCATCGGAAAAAGAAATATTATTGTGTTTTTCTAACTGCTGTTTTAAATTGGCAATTAATGCTGTTTCGTCTTTTAACAGCACCAAAGTATAACCCAAATTTGAGAGTTGGTCAACCAATTGATTTTCTAATATTTGCTCAGGTTGTTTGCTCATATACTGTAATAATTAAAAATAAATACAACAATTGTGGTATATCTCATATATATTATATACTTTTGCAGCAAGTTCATCTTCCAGTTGGAAGAAGGAAATCGAAAAACGCAAACCTTGAAGTTCTGCGTTTTTTGCATTTTACAGGACTTCATTTAATCTTCTCATTTTATATTTCCTGATAAATTTATTCTTCTTTGCATCTTTCCCTCGAAGATTATAGGCTGTTAATAAATAGTACTCGTTAACCTTTCTTAATGGCTCTAAAACAACTACATACTTTTCTGTTTTATCGTAAATGTATGTTCGGAATCCGTTAGGTTCTTTAACCGAAAAGATTAACATATCATCTGTTTTATTTTTATCAATATGATATTTTACCCAGTGCAATCTTTGTGAACGGCAAATATCAAACTCTCGTTTTTTTGTTTTTTTATCAGTAATTACCGTTGTTAAATGCGTATAAAGAGTACTAATTTTAATTTCACCATCAATTGGTGTCGGGTGTATTGCTTTTCCTTCGAATGTAAATGTTTTGTTCTCAATAATATCCCGGCTAAACACCCCCGTCAACGATTTTTTTCTTTGATATTCATTGAAAGAAGCCAGTTCTAACAATTGGTTATATATTTTTAATAGGTTTAACGGCATAACTATCTTAATTCAATAAAAAACAGGTTTAATTTTTTCTCACTAAAAAAAGAACTGCTTATCAATTCTTGTTTGCTGTGTTTTGCAATTTTATCAATAATACTTTGTTTTGCTGAAGTGTTCTCCCCTTTATTATTTAGATTGTACGATATAGCACCCATAATAAAATCGGCTAATTGCATTAAAATACTTTCGCGAGAGCGAATGTTTTGGACAGTACGGAAAACACCAAATTTGATATTTAGTATTTCTCTAAGTTTTTGAACTTTAAATGCACTTAATGTATCTTTAATATCAAGATATACATTATAAGAATATGTGCTGTTTTTATTATGATTTAATAATTGATAATACATTTTGTAATAAAACGAATCGTAATCGTCTGTTTCAATTCTGCTTTTATTTATAATTATTGCTCTAAATCGCAAGTCGGTAGCAAAAAAATAATCAATTAAATCAATATAAAATTGCTGTTTAGATGGTGATACTTTCGACCATTTTATTTCGGCATTGAATTTATGCTTTTCTTTTATTGCTTTTATGCGTTCGGTATGACCTTTTACCTGATTGTAAGCAGAACTAATACTGCCGAGAAGCATAAAGTCTTTGTGGTCGTTTTCTAAATGACAACTTTCATCGCAGTATATATTAAATGTCTTATTCATAATAAATGTCTGAATTTGGATTTTTAGGATTTGATGATTTTAGGATTGTTTCTTTTATAATCTATATTATCCGAATGATTCACATTGTAAACCCTTTTAAACTGTAAACTCTTTGCTCCAAAATTTATTAATAATCCAATAGGCAGATTATATGCCTGACAATAATTCATTGCCTGAGCCAAATGGACATCCTCCATTTTTGTCAATGCTTTTAATTCAACCATTATATTTTCTTCTACAAAAAAATCAACACGCCTTGTTCCAATATCAATACTATCATAAAAAATACTCATTTCCATTTCTCGCTTATATCCTAATCCTTGTTTCTCCATTTCGATAGCCAATGCCCTTTGGTAAATTACCTCTTGAAAACCATTACCAAGTGTACTATGAACTTTCATAGCACAACC
>JAYENH010000213.1:0-4113 GCA_034721995.1 Bacteroidota bacterium | reverse complement strand
AGCTAATCCCCACATTGCAAAACGGCTACCTCCATTGTAGCCCCAGCCGGCTATCGAGAATATGCCGGTATAAGGTTGTGGACCTATGCCGTCCCAACCCCAACTTACCGGCATAGATATTTTACTGGCAGGAATTGAATTAAATTTTATCCATGCACAAATAGTGCGGGGTTGGGTTCCTGAAATTAAAATACTGTCGGAGCTTTTTAGATAATCGTCAACACCATCAAAACTAAATGCTTTGTTGGCTTGCCCCCAATTATCTGTAGTTAAGGCACCACCACCATAAGCTGTACAATTGTTTTCATTTCCACTCCAGTCATCGGTATTTCCATTGAATGGATAAAATACCACTAAACCGGAATCAAGGTTTATTTGTGAAAAGCTTAGAAAATTAAAGAATACCAAGCTTATTATAAACAGTAATAATCTTTTCATAATCGTTTAATTTTAGTCTAATACAATATCCATATCCCTATCATTGTCATAATCACCAAAGTCTGCAATGCCGTTTCCGTAACAACCGTACACGCCCGGCAACACAATTCCTGTTTGCTCAGTAAATTGTTGTATCATGGAAGAAGAAGCAGGCTACTCAATTGTTTTGTGTATCGATTCCTGGGCTTCAAGAGTCAATATCAAAAAAAATATATTTGATTTTTGTCTTGATACATTCCATAATAGAATTACTACAAGTGAATGCAATAATACTCATTATTCTTGAGACTTATCACTAATTAAAATCAAAAAACAAGAAAATAAATCCTCAGTTAAAGATTATAACAACCTAACATAATAACTGCAAATTACAGCAAAACGCAATGACAGCAAAACGTGAAGCATAAAAAAAGCAACCTTCGTCAATCGTAATAAGTCTGATTTTTACGTGTACAGATTATTTTGTAATTTCACAATTATTTATTTTTGCATTTGCATGAAATATATTATTGACTTAAATTGCTTGAAATGAACACTCCATTTCGCTATATATTTGCCCTTTCACTGTTTTTATTGTGGTCGCAACACTTAGATGCACAGGTTGTGATAAACGAATATAGTTGTTCGAACATGAATACTATTACCGACAATTATAGCGAAAACGAAGATTGGATCGAACTATATAATACCGGTACAAGTACTGTTTCTCTTGCCGGATTTCATCTAAGCGACCGGGCAACAAATCCAACCAAATGGCAAATCCCTGCAAGTGTAAGCCTCGGGCCAAATGATTTCCTTATGGTGTTTGCCTCGAAAAGAAATGAATACAGCGGCGGATATTTGCATACATCATTTAAGCTTACACAAACTAAACTTGAACATATTGTTTTGGCCGACCCATCAGGAAATATTATTGATGTTGTACAGACCATTCCGGCACAAAAAGACCATTCGCGCGGACGAACAACAAATGGTGCATCAACATGGGCTTTGTTTACAAACCCAACCCCCAATGCCAATAATACAGGGGCAAAAGAGAATTACGCATTTATCCCTCAATTTGATATTGCTCCGGGTTTATATTCAACGGCTTTTTCGTTAAATATAACCAGTCCCGATGCAGGTGTTACAATTTATTACACTACTGATGGTAGCGAACCTTTAACGACATCATCGACAGTTACCGGCCCAATTACTATTTCAATTACAACAGTTGTAAGGGCAAGGGCATTTAGTAGTAATCCTGATATCCCTACCAGTTTTATCGAAACAAATACATATTTTGTTAGCGACGAACATACCCTGCCAATAGTTTCGGTTTCGGGCGATCAGGTCGATGATTTATTAAATGGCAACCAGGGCAATTACGAAGGTGCATTTGAATATTTTGGTGCAGATCAGGTTTTTATTGATGAATCAACCGGCCATTTCAACAAACACGGAAACGACTCATGGGCTTATGCCCAACGTGGTTTCGATTATATTTCGAGAGACCAGTTCGGTTTCAGCCATGCCATCGAGCATCAGATTTTCCGCGATTCGGACCGTGATGAATATCAACGATTAATTTTAAAAGCTGCCGCCAACGACAATTATCCTTTTCAGAATGGAGGTGCCCATATTCGCGATGCCTATGTCCACTCTTTTTCACTTCTCGCCAATTTAGAATTAGACGAGCGGACCTACGAGCCTTGCATTGTTTATTTGAATGGCGAGTATTGGGGTGTTTACGATATAAGGGAAAAGGCCGACGACCATGACTATACAGATTATTATTACGATCAGGATAAATTCGATATTCAATATTTAAAAACATGGGGAGGCACATGGACCGAATATGGTGCCCCCGATGCCGATCCTGCCTGGCAGGAACTAAAGAATTTTATTATCGGTAATGATATGAGTGTTGAAGCAAACTATTTGCATGTTGATAGTTTTTATAATTACCTCAGCCTGATTGATTATGTGGTACTCAACTCATACATTGTTTGTTCCGATTGGCTGAACTGGAACACCGCATGGTGGCGTGGCATGGATCCTGACGGCGAAGCAAGGAAATGGCGATACGTACTTTGGGACGAAGATGCTACTTTCGGGCATTACATTAATTACACCGGTATTCCTGATGTTACCACAGGAGCAGACCCCTGCAACCCCGAAACATTAGGAGACCCAGGAGGACAAGGACATATCCCCGTATTAAATGCTTTGTTAAACAACGAAACTTTTTCGCAATTGTATATTTCGCGATTTATTGACTTATCGAATACTGTTTTCTCCTGCGATTATATGCAATATTTACTCGACAGCCTTATTGATAATATTCAACCCGAAATGCAGGGACAAATAACGAAATGGGGCGGCACTTACACCGAATGGGAATCCAATGTTCAGGAATTAAAAGATTTTATCGATGGCCGTTGTGTTGATTTGACGCAGGGAATGATTGATTGCTATGACCTTACCGGCCCCTTCGATATTATGGTAAAAGTTGAACCCATCGGTTCGGGCGAAATAAAAATAAACTCGCTTTGGTTCGATCAATTTCCATATTTCGGCACTTACTATGGCGATATTGATGTTTTATTGGAAGCCAAGCCCAACAATGATTATATTTTCTCTCACTGGGAATTTTTACATAATACAGTAAATCCCGGAAACAACCTTAGCGAAGTTGCCTTAAACCTTATATCTACCGATACTATTGTTGCAGTATTCATTCATCCGGCACCATCGGTTAATCTTGGCAACGATACTGCTATTTGCCAGGGAACAAGCATAACCCTTAATGCCGGTAATCCCGACTATTCTCACACATGGCATGATGGTTCCCAGCAGCAAACATTTATTGTTAATGAGGCCGGGACCTACTCTGTTACAGTTACAAATTTGGATTATACCGATATTGATATGATTGAAATTAGTATAATCACTATGCCCTGGATTAATCTTGAAGAAGACCTTCAGATTTGCCCAAACCAAACTATTTCACTTCATGCCCAATCGGATGCAGATTCGGTTATCTGGCAAGACAACACAATTGGAAATATCTATCAGGCATCGGCACCTGGAATTTACTGGGCACAGGCACAAAATATATGCGGTTTGGTTAGCGATTCGATAGAATTATTCGATGGTATTGCTCCTGATTTTAATCTGGGATCCGATTTCGATATCGAGATGGGGCAATCGGTTATGCTCAACGCATCGGCTTATGAGGCTACATACCAATGGCACGATAACTCTACCGACGCATTTTTTGAAGTTACCGAACCCGGTAACTATTGGGTAATAGTTACAAATTCCTGTGGCTCATCTTTCGACGAAATCAATGTTGATTGCGATTGTGAAGTAATTATACCTAATGCCTTTAGTCCCAATGGCGATGGCATTAACGATGAGTTTATCATTACCGGTAAGGGCATTATCCCCGAAAGTTTTAAGCTGATGATTTACGATCGTTGGGGCAAGCTTGTTTTCGAGAGTAATAACCTTTATAAACATTGGGATGGAAAGATAAATGGTAATAGTATAAGCAATTCGGGTGTTTATAATTATATTCTTAGCTATACTAAATTCGATGGCAAAAAAGTCTGGAAAAATGGAAATATTTTAGTGCTATTGTAAAACTACACACGCTTTTTTTGTTGATGCCGACAATCGCGGACACCACGG
>JAYENH010000212.1:0-4131 GCA_034721995.1 Bacteroidota bacterium | reverse complement strand
CTTTCATGCAAAAAGCACATCCGATGGTTTGCAATTGAAAAAGCAGCACATTGGGGTTTTGAAAAAAGTGTACATAGGAAATGCTTCATCATATTTAAAAAAAATTAAGGGCTTAGGAGATTTGTTTACAAAACCCGAAATTGAATTGCCCCAAAAGCTGAATGCAAAACTTCGTTCGTACCAAAAGGAGGGTTATTCGTGGTTGTATTTTTTGCAACAAAACAATTTTGGAGGCTGCCTTGCCGATGATATGGGCCTGGGAAAAACCTTGCAAACCCTGGTGATCTTGCTGAAATCGATAAAAACAAAAGGCAAATTGAGGCCAGGGGGCGAAAAAAATACATCGACCGTTCAGTTAAGTTTGTTCGACACGCCCGAACCGCAAAAACAGGGAAAGAAAAAAAATGAAAAGGAATACCGCACACAAGCCAGCATTATTGTAATGCCAACTTCGCTTATCCATAACTGGGAAAACGAAATAAATAAATTCACGCCCTCGCTACGTGTGTACAAATATGTGGGGGCAAACCGTGCAACCTATCAATCGGTGCATAAAACTTTTTATAGTTACGATATTATCCTTGCATCCTACGGTGTGGTGCGCAACGATATTGAGTTTTTGCGCGATTACAAGTTTTTTTATATAATCCTTGACGAAAGCCAGTACATAAAAAACCCCGATTCCAAATCGTACAAAAACATTATCCAATTAGATGCCTTGCACCGCTTAACGCTTACAGGAACGCCTATCGAAAATTCGTTAAAAGATTTTTGGGCACAAATGAACTTTATTAATCCGGGCTTGCTTGGCAGCTTTGGATTTTTTAGAAAACGTTACCTTACCCCAATCGAAAAAGGACACAGTGCAAAACAACAGGAAAGCCTGAAAACCCTTATTCAACCATTTATTTTAAGGCGGACAAAACAGGAAGTTGCCAGCGACTTGCCACCATTGACCGATCAGAGCTACTATGTGGGCATGACCATAGAACAAGAGGAGTATTACCGGAACGAGAAAAGCCGAATCCGTAACAGGATTATTGAGGAAATAGAGCAAAAGGGATACACAAAATCGACTATAATTATTTTGCAGGGTTTGTTACGTTTGAGGCAATTGGCAAATCACCCTTTTCTTATCGATGATAATTATAAAAACAGTTCGGGCAAGTTCGACGAGGTTTGCAGTGTAATAGAAAACCTGTTGGCCGAAAACCACAAGGTGCTGATCTTTTCGGGCTTTGTAAGCCATCTTGATATTTTTGCTGAACACTTCGATCAGAACAATTGGAAATACTCAATGCTTACCGGGCAAACTACAAAGCGAAAGGAGGTAATTGATCAATTTCAGAATAATGAAGAAAACAGGCTGTTCCTGATTTCGATAAAAGCCGGTGGGGTAGGACTTAATTTAACTGCAGCCGACTATATTTTTATTCTTGATCCCTGGTGGAACCCTGCTGTCGAATTGCAGGCGATAAACCGGGCGCACCGTATTGGCCAGGATAAAAAAGTATTTGTGTACCGTTTTATCACAAAAAACAGCATTGAAGAAAAAATACAGATGCTTCAGGAAAAAAAATCGAAACTCAGCGATGCTTTTATTAATTCTAACAACCCATTTGCTAAAATTGATCAGGAAACATTTATGGAGCTTTTGGATTGATTTTGGGGACGGAAGATGGGCAAAATATGATTTAGCTGCTGCCTAACGATAAAAACTGTTTGGAAATTCAACATCAAATTTATTTATCAGGATAATCACAAATTCTGCATAGATAGTCGATATTTGTTCGATTATCTGTGCAAAATCTGCTATATTTGCAGGTAAAATGAGGAATATATTTTAAGCACATGAACGAATTGAAACAATATGGTATAATTCCTATCGGCTTTAAAACAATTGCCAACAAGTTATCATCATACAAATCTCCTAAGGATAAAGTAAGCAAGTTTGAAAAATCAGGTCATTTAATTCGGTTAAAGAAAGGATTGTACATAGTTTCGCCTGACATCACAAACCAATCAATATCAAAAGAGCTAATCGCAAATCATCTTTATGGGCCGTCTTATATTTCTCTCGAAAGTGCATTATCGTATTATGGCTTAATACCTGAGCGGGTATATGGTGTCAGTTCGGTTACATTTAAAAGGAAAAAGGGCTATAGCACAGCAATGGGTAATTTTGAATACTTTACAGTTCCTGAAAAGTATTTTCCTGTAGGTATTTCTCAAAAAGTAGTGGAAAATAAATATGCCTATCTAATGGCAAGCCCCGAAAAGGCACTTTGCGATTTGATTGTTACGAGATCGGGAATCCGTTTTCAATCGGTTAAAGCGGTGAAGGAATTTTTGATACAAGATTTGAGAATTGATTTTGAGGTGCTACAAAAATGGGATGTGTCGATTGTTGAGGAATGTTGCAAACATGGATATAAAAAGGTAGAATTGTTATTGCTGAATAAATTTCTAAAAAATGAATTCGATATTTGATCAAATGCTGTCTCGTTATGAGATTAAAACAACTGACGATAAACATAATGCCTTGCATGAGGTTATGCAACAAATCACCCTGGCAGCACTTTACAGGGCAGGCTTCTTTGATAATGCAGCATTTTATGGTGATACCTGTTTACGGATTTTTCATAACCTGCCCCGGTTTTCAGAAGATATGGATTTTTCACTTCTGAAAAGAAACGACAACTTTTCGCTTGAAAACTATTTTGATGCTATAATTAATGAATTTAAAGCTTTAGGAAGAGAGGTCGTTATTAGCAGGAAGGGTAAAGTTTCAAAAACAGGAATTGAATCTGCCTTTTTAAAAGATAATTCCGAAATCTACAATATAGCATTTCAAACCCAACGTTCGGTAAAAATCAAAATTGAAGTTGACACTAATCCCCCTTTAGGTTTTAATACAGAATATAATCTTTTGTTGTTACCGTTTTCATTTATGGCTCATTGCTTTACTTTATCAGGATTATTTGCGGGTAAAGTGCATGCCTTTTTATTCAGAAACTGGAAAAACAGGGTTAAAGGCCGCGACTGGTATGATGTGGAGTGGTATGTTAGAAACGGGCATAAATTAGATTTCAATCACCTAAAAGAACGGTGCGTTCAGGGCGGGCATGTTGAAAGAACCGATTTTACGCATGAAGAATTTATCAAACGATTGAAAACCAGGATCAGGGAAACCAATATCGGGATGGCAAAAGCTGATGTGAAACCTTTTATAAAAAAACCGGGTAACCTTTCCATCTGGTCAACAGATTATTTCCTTAAGCTGGTCGATTTAATCGAAATGGAATAAAACCAGAAATTTGCCAAATCAATTTTTTAGAATGAATAAAGAAATTAATGTCATTTAATTGATGTAATATGCCATAAAAATGTCAATGCGTTTATACTATTCGAATATATTTGTATATTTGCATTGACATAAATTAGAAATGATGGAAAAATTATATGAAAATTTCTACGAGAAATATGCACAGGTCCAGACAAAAACCATTCGGGAATACATAAATAAAATCGACTGGAATAATCGGTTTATTGGAATAAAAGGCAGCAGGGGGGTTGGGAAAACAACATTGATACTTCAATACATAAAAAAGAACTTTAAACCAGACAAAAAGGTTTTGTACGTTAGTCTTGACAATCTGTATTTTGCAGAGAACAGTTTATATGACCTGGCAAACAACTTTTACAAAAGAGGTGGGATATTGTTGGCCCTCGACGAAGTACACAGATATCCCACCTGGGCGAACGAACTTAAAAATATTTACGACGATATGCCCTGGCTCAAAGTAATTTTTACCGGTTCCTCGTTATTGCACCTCCATCAGGCAAAAGCCGACCTGAGCCGAAGAGCCGTTATGTATAACATGCCTGGTTTATCGTTTCGGGAGTTTTTGGAGTTTGAAACAAAGCAACAATTTAACATCATTGGGTTCGAAGATATCTTAGACAACCATATTGAGCTTGCCATCGAAATTGTTGGGAAACTAAAACCCCTGGCTTTTTTCGACCATTACCTTAATTATGGTTATTTCCCATTTTATTTAGAAAACAAAAGCTCTTTTCACCAGAAACTTACCGAGGTTATCCTTACCGTACTGGAAATCGACATTGTGC
>JAYENH010000211.1:0-4147 GCA_034721995.1 Bacteroidota bacterium | reverse complement strand
ATGTTTCCGATAGTGTTGAGGCTTTGCCACAATCGGCAGCAAAACCCGACAATTCGGGGGGAGGAGGGTATTACAATTCATATACGCCTCACTATTTGGTATTCGATTGTTTTGCACCTGTAACTTTAACAAGCGTAAAGGTTTATGCAAATTCGGCAGGTAACCGTACTATTTTATTACGAAACAGTGCAGGTACTGTTCTTGAAACTATTACTGTAAATATCCCGGCAGGAGAGCAAACCATTAATTTGAATTTTGAACTTCCGGTGGCTTCCGATCTTGAATTGGTTGGTCCGCCTGTCCCCGATTTGTACAGGAACAATGCAGGATTAAATTATCCTTACGACTTGTCCGGTATTTTATCGGTCAAGTATTGTAGTGCAAGTAGCAACCCAACCGGATATTATTATTATTTCTATAATTGGCAGGTAAAAGAAGCCGATTGCATAAGCCCGCGTACAAAAGTTACGGCTACTATATATAATGGTGTACCTGTTCCCGGTTTTTCATATTTTCAGAATGCAAATACTGTTGAATTCACAAATACCTCGGGCAATGCTTTAAGCTATTTATGGGATTTTGGCGATGGAACAACTTCGACCGAAGAAAATCCCGTGCACCAGTATCAGTCAATAGGTACTTTTACAGTTTCGCTAATTGCAGCAAATGTTTGTGGTACCGACAGTTTCGAGGTTGATATAGATATTCTTGTTACTGTGGCAGAAAATATCGAACTTATTAATCGCTTTATTGTTTACCCAAATCCTGCATCATCATCGTTTTTTGTTGACATTGATATTGTTTCGACAAGGCAGGTACAAATAAATATTTTTGATGTTGCAGGAAATATGGTCAGACAAAACAGGCTTTCATCGGTTTCGGGAGAGTTGAAAAAGAAGATTGAAGTTTCAGGAATAAAAACAGGGATTTATTTCGTGCGTATCGAATCTGATTTGTTTTCGGCCACACAAAAAGTCATTATTATTTATGATAAATAGAATTGTTACCATACTTTTGTGCCGGTTTTATACCTTGTTAGATATGACTCGGAGGATTTACGTTAAACAAAAAGCGCAGTTTATAACTGCGCAAAGTATCATTTGAAAAAATTAAATTATTTATAACTAAAACATTGTATTATGAAAAGTTTTTTTACTGTATTTCTGATTGGTATTCTGATGATTACAACAACATCGGAAAAACTATTGGCCCAAGTTAACCAGATTCCAAACAATGGTTTCGAGAACTGGGATGCCGGCCTTGCTTATGATAACCCAACAGATTGGGATTCGCCAAATGAATCGCTAATGGGTATTCCCGGCAATTCGACCTATGTTGTTTTTGAAGAAACCGATAGTGTATATTCCGGTAATGCTGCTGTAATGCTCGAGAGTAAAGATATTTTGGTTCTTACCTCAATAGTTTCGGTGCCGGGTTTTATTACACTGGGCGATTTCACATTCAATATGATAACTCAGGAGTTCGACATTAGTGGAGGAACACCATTTACCGGCACACCTGACAAACTCCAGGGCTTTTATAATTATGCTCCCGTAAGTAGCGACAACTGCCTTATCGAAGTTTTACTCCTGAATTATGATGTAGTAAACAATATTATCCTCGACACAATTGGTGTCGGATTGTTTACAGGAAATTCGGCTACTTCGGGATGGGAACCATTCGAGGCTGTAATTACTTACAACTCCACGGTTATGCCAAATTACATGAACATTAACATATTAAGCTCCGACCCAAATAATATTCAGGCAGGAAGTAAATTATATGTCGATGAACTTTCGTTTTTTACGGCATCAACAGCAGGAAGCGATATTTTAAGTTTTGATATTCCATTGCAAACCGGTCCTTCGGCTATCGATGGAAATGCTTATACTGTTGATGTTGTTATGCCTGCCGGCACCGATATAACTAATTTAATTCCAACAATTACTATTTCAACAGGAGCTACTATTACGCCTGCTTCGGGTGTTGCACAAAATTTCACCGCACCGCTAACATACACGGTAACTTCGTCGGGTGGTACTACGCAAGCATGGCTTGTAACAGTAACTGTTGCTGCCGAACCAGAATTATTTATTTCTGAATATATCGAAGGAAGTAGTAACAATAAGGCTATGGAAATTTACAATCCAAAATCGACAGCAGTTAACCTGGACGATTATATTATAGGCCAGGCTGTTGATGGTGGTGGATGGCAATATTATCACAGTTTCCCATCAGGAGCTGTATTAAATTCTAATGAGGTTTGGGTTATTATTACCGATCAGGTAGATGCAAATTTGTTTGCTGCTTCCAATGCCGATGAAGTTCTTGGCTACCCAAGCGTAGTGCATTTTAATGGAAACGATGCCCGTTCCTTAAGCAAACTTGATGGAAACGATACAATTATTGTTGATATTTTTGGAGAACCAAACAATGACCCGGGTACAGGATGGGAAGTTGCAGGTGTAGCTAATGGAACCAGTGAGCATACCCTTCAAAGAAAAGCAACAGTAACTACGGGTAATTTAGACTGGGCAGCTTCGTTTGGTACCAGTGCTTCAAATTCGGAGTGGATAGTTTCTGCACAAGACGATTTTTCCGATCTTGGGTTTTTTAATTTTGGTGGAAATATCCCCCCGGTAATTTCCGGTACTATTTTAACCCCGGCACTTGTTACACCCACCGACACTGTTGTGGTATCTGCTTCAATTAGCGATCCCGATGGAACAATAAGCCAGGTTACACTTACATGGGGTTTAGACGGGATAAACTTTCTCAATACTCTTGCTTTATCATCGGTATTAGGTGTGTATAGCAGTTATCCGAACAGTATTCCTGCACATGCACTGGGAACAGAAGTTTTTTACAAGTTTGAAGCTATTGATGATGACAATGATACCACAGTTCTTGTTCAATCATATATAGTTGAAAATGCACCGACAAATATTTCTATTTATGATATTCAGGGACAAACAGCAATTTCTCCTTACGAAGGGCAAACTGTGATGACAACCGGTATTGTAACCGGACTTTTGCCCGGAAGCTATCCTGCATATTATATTCAGGATGGAACAGGTGCATGGAACGGGCTTTATGTTTTTGACAGTAATACACCTACTATTGGCGATGAAATTACTATTACAGGTGAAATTATTGAATACTATGATTTAACTGAAATGAAGAATCTTACATCATACACTGTAAATTCAAGCGGAAATGCTTTGCCCGAACCTGTTTTGCTTACTACCGGTGCATTAAGCGACGAAGCTTACGAAACCGTTTTCATTCGTGTTGAAAATGCTACTTGTACAAACGACGATGCCGGATATGGAAATTGGGAAATTGATGATGGTAGTGGCCCAATCCTGGTACATAATAATGATTCGTACACTTATGCCCAGGCATTGGGCGAAAATTACAATGTACAGGGTGTATTGAATTTTTATTACAACTGGAGGATTGAACTTCGCATAAATGGAGATGTTACTATTTATTCTGATATCGATCCTGTAAATAATACTGCTTTCAGGATGTACCCAAATCCTGTTACTTCAACATTGAATATCACCGGAAATCAGAATATCAGCAAAATCAGCATTTTTAATATTCTGGGCGAACAGATGCTGCAAAATCAGCCTGAGAAAAATATTGTGAATATTGATGTAGATGGATTAACTTCTGGTGTTTACTTCTTAAAAGTTGAAAACGAAAACGGAACAACATCGACTAAAAAGTTTATAAAAGAATAAATCTCTTTTATTAAGATATTTCAATGCCCCCCGGTTTCGATTGGGGGGCATTTTTTGTAATATCAGCTACATTTTCTGAAACCTCAGAGCAGAAGCTTTAAACGAAACCCACATTTTTTTGCCAGTTACAATATTGAACCGTTCCAGGGATCGTTGTGTAATGACCACGCGCAAAGGGATTCCAATATCGACTATCAGTTCAAAACCTTTTATATCTTTTATTATTTCCTGAACAATGCCCTGAAACATGTTACAGGCACTCGAATTGGTGGGGGCATCGGAAAGAATAATGTTTTTGCTGCGCAAGAATACAAAACCCGGCCCGGCCTCCTGGCCCGATAAAAGCCGAAACGAAACATCATCGTTGATTCGAGCAGTGCGCTCCTCATTTGCATTTG
>JAYENH010000210.1:0-4148 GCA_034721995.1 Bacteroidota bacterium | reverse complement strand
GGAACGTTTTGATAAAGCATAAACGATTGATTATTGATGTCCCGATAGCTATCGGGAGATGAATAATTAATTTTTTCGGCAACCGAAATCTTATTTGTTTCATAGCTTCCGTCGCCCTCAATCCAGGATTCTATTTTAATCATGCTTTCTTCGCCGTTCCAAAGTTTTACGATAAAAACTTCTCCATCAATCAGTCCGTCAATTTCAGGTGTTGTTTCATCATCGCCCCAGAGGGTGATGGCCGTGAAATCGCCATTTGCCACTGCCGATCCTGTCAATAACCCTGATTGGCTGAAAACAGCAATTTCGGAACCCGGCATAAAATCAGAAGTAGGTAAACCTAAGCTCATGTTGCAGCCTGTGTTTTTGGCTTTTTCGAAATGAACCTGTTTTGGAAGAATTACTTCGGATTTTGAGAAAGCTACTGTATTGGCAGGGTAGGTAAGGATTTGCTGTGAGTTCATCTTTATCTGGTAGCCTTCGCCGCGTATCATATCTCCAATTGAGTTAATGCCCCATTGTGGCCAGTAGATTTGACCTGCACCGTTTTTAACAATCACCACTTCGGATACCACCGGGCTTAACATGCTTACTAAAGGAGCAGGACTTTGGCGCAGATAACCCAAAAAGCTCCATCCCTGGTCTATTGTAACCGGAGTATTTTCGGGTTGTACCGAAAGACCGGCAACTGTCATAATTTGTGCTGTGGCAATTTTTATCTGATAGCCATCACCAATTAAAATGTTCCCGACTGTATTGATCCCCCACTGTGGCCAATAGGTATTGCCATCGCCATCTTTACCAATTATCACTTCCGAAACAAATGGCGCACACAGGCTATCTATATTTGGTTCGAAGGGATCGATATAACTTGAAAAGAAGCTCCAACCTTGCGGTATACTGATATATTGATAATTTACCGTGAATGCCTCAAGCGAAGTTAATCCGCTCATTCCATTTGTTACATAGCCATCGGTATTTGGCATTATTGGTGGTTGCATATAATTTGCCAAAGCATTGAATACAGTATCATCGGATGCCCGCCATATTTTCCATTGGAATGTTTCCCCGGCTGCAAAGCCATCCGGCTCTGTGGTTTGAGCATCGTCGCCCCAGGCGGTAAGTGCCAGGCCTTGCCCGGTCCATTCAATATATCCTGCACAGGCCTGCGTTCCCAGCGAATCGTAGAAAATGCCAAGGTAATCGCCTAACGAAATTTGTAATCCATCAATAGTAACAGTTATAGTACTTTGAATTAAAATAGTGTGGGAGTTGCCGGTGTTGGTGTATGTCCATGTATTTGTATTTTGAACCGAGTCAATTACTTCAATATAATTTTGAAAAATAGCTGTATCAGATCCATTTGAGTTTGAAGCAACCATAGACACATTAAAAATCCCTGCGGTTTGGTAAATATGAACCGGATTTTGCAAAGTGTCGCTTGCCCCATCGCCAAAATCCCAAAGCCAGCTTGTTGGGTTACCTGTTGAAAGATCGGCAAATTCTACTGTTAACGGACTGGTGCCAGTGGTAACATTGGCTGTAAAATCAGCAATTAAAGAAGCACCGGTTGAACAAGTATGATTGATCCAGTCGCAATTTGGCCCCGGTACAAATTCCATATTATTAAGAACAGCCACACGGTTGCTTATTTCGTCGATGACCTGTAGTACCCCCGGCCCTTCGGAGAATTGCCACCTGTGGATTAAAGTTGTATCCGACAAAACAGTGCCCATACATAAATTTGAAGAAATTTGACTTTGCGAGCGCGGCACATTCCAAATCCTGACATCATCGATCATTCCGTTAAAAAACCTGTCATTGCTCACGTCCCTGGCACCAACAACCATGTTTGCAGGTGAGATATTCAAATCTAAAGTATCAGAAGCAACCGAAATTCCGTTTACAAACAGGTTACAGATATTGCTGTCTTTAACAATAGCTACATGCACCCAGGTATTTGTGTCGATCAATGCCCCGGAAACAACATATTGCCAGGCTCCATTACTCGATTCTCCATACAACAAGGATCCATCCGAGTCGACCCTAAACTGTACACCATCATATAATTCGTACCAATATAGAATTTCATGAGTGTCATTTAATTGACTGGCATTTATCCATGCTTCGAGGGTAAAATCATTTTCGGGCAATGTATTTGCGCCCCACACTTTCAGGTATTCATCCACGCCATCGAACGAAAGGGCATAATCTCCAGGTGTTCCGGCACCCTGGATATATGGGATTGCAAGTCCCATCATCTGTGCATTGTTGGGGAAAGACCCAATATAAGTAGTAGCTCCTGTTGACGAGTTAACAGACCTCAATTCGCCTGAATTATTTGGTGAAGGGAAAGCAGATACGTATAATATTCCCGTATTCAAATCGAACTCCATTCCTTGCGAATAGTAGGCATCGTAACCAATAAAGCCAATAGATGTGGCAATACCCGTTACCGGATTTATTGAATACAGTAAATCGTCGATATAGTTAATGCTGTACAAATTCCCGGTAAGGTCGCTGGCAAGGGTTTGGAACCCGCTTGAAGTTCCCTGGTAAATCAATGTAGAAGCAGCAGTGTTTGGATCGATTTGGTACAAACTGCCATTGCTCGCCATTCCAAACAAAATGTTGTTTGTATTATCATAAGATAATGATCTTATATCTATTCCCAACGGACCAATTACGGTATAATTTCCAAAAAGCAAGTCGAAATAAATTAGTTCATCTGTACTGCCCTTAATACAAAGATATTGGTTATTGTACCATGTGCCGCTCGAAACTATATCATTGGAAAGTGGATCTTCACTGATAACAACTACCTTATCGGGTGCAGACAAATCGAAAGTTGTAAGTTTTTTGTATGGCCAGGCTATATAGGCATAAGCAGGATTTGTAATATTAATGATCTCGAACGATTGAGATAATGTGTCGCCGGTGTTTACTGCCAGGCCATTTACCGAAGACAACCACATTGATACTGTGTGCATGCCCGTTGAGGGATAGTTGATTTGATGTTCTATATAAGCATCCAGGGTGTCGCCCGTAACAATGGGCAGGGATCCTGTGTAATCAATTAAAACCGGATCGCTATCAAATTGGTAACTAAGTTCAAATTCGTTAATTGTTTGCGACCCCGTGTTAGCCAAGCTTATGTAGAGTTTCATGTTTTGGAAACCTGCAGTAAAATAACCGTTGTTTAAATCCATTGAGAGCAAATCAGCAGAGGGCTCTTGTTCATCGTTATACCAAAAATACAGGGTTTCTGCAGGCAGGGTTACTGTATGGAAACGATTCGACCCACCCGGAAATTCAGCATTGCCCCAGTCTCCGTTTATCCTGAATTTGAATTCAATATTATTGCCAATAGTAAAATTTGATAACTGAACTGTGTAAATCCCATCTCCATTAATATCAGACATAACATCTCCCGGAACTCCCCAGTTATTAAAAGTGCCGGCTAAATCGACAAACTCAGTGCTTGCATTGAAATTACCCTGTTGTATTTGATAATTCATATCAACATTAAAAGTTAATGAAGCAGGTGAAGATGAAGTTGCAACAGTATATGTTTCTGTTGCAAAACAGCCATTTGCATCGGTTACCGTAACTGCATAAGTTCCAGCTGCAAGATTTGAAATATCTTCGGTGCTTTCTCCATTTCCCCATACATTTGAATAGGGCGGAGTACCACCGCAAATAGTTAAATCAATTGCACCATCGCTACATCCGGTACAAGTTTCATCGCTGACAACAGCATTTAACGAAATCGTATCAGGCTCGAAAATGCTATAGTTCTCGTTTATAGTACAAAAGTTCGCATCTGTAATTGTAACAGCATAATTTCCTGCTGTCAATCCACTTATATCTTCCGAATAAGAACCTGTGCTCCACAAATAAGTATAGGGAGTAATACCTCCGGCAACAGTTATATCAATGGAACCATCGTTGCCACCATTACACGAAATACTGTTTACTGCTGCATTTTGCTGTATGAATTGAATATCATCTACATAATAATGGGACCCATTTCCCAAATTGTCTGTCCATCCATAAAAATTAATAGCATCAAGCTTTGTAAGGTTTCCATTACCTGAAGCACCTAAACTCCATATCCAGCTAACTATCTCGTTATTGTCAATAAATAA
>JAYENH010000209.1:0-4153 GCA_034721995.1 Bacteroidota bacterium | reverse complement strand
CGGACAGGCATTTTTAATTATTGATATGAGCGGGATCGACTTTGTTAATAGTACGAATCATTTTTCTGAAATATCAAATCTTATAATTAAAAATGATTATGCGGCAGGCATCAATCACCGGAGTATTTAGTATCTTATTTTTGATATTTCCCGTAAAAAGCGGGGCAGGCTGTGTTTTTTTTGGCAGAAAATATTAAAGGAACAAATAATGCCACAGATTACTCACAATATTAAATGTTCTTAAAGGTGTTCATGAAAAAGTTCACAGATTAAGAGGAGTTTACCAGAATAAATTTTCACAAAGCAAACTACCTTTGGTAGTTTGAAATCTGTGAACAATTATTTGCAATAGCATTATTTTTATTAATAATCTGTGAACTTAACGAAGTGATATCACAGCCTGCCCCGTTTTTTCGGGGAACTCCTATAAAAATAAACAATATTGTGAGTAATCTGTGGCAGATATTTTTTTCCGGTTTATTTGGGTTAGGATGAGAAATTTAGTGCAAATGCTAATTAACAGCAGTACGCTGTTGCCTTGTATCTATATAAATATTAACATGTTGTACTTTTAACTTTATGATAGTTGGGTAACTATGAACAGGGAAAATGAAATAGGAAACTAAACAGAAACAATTATTTTATTTTATTGAAAACATTAATTAGTTTTGCGGCAATGAAAAAAACAGTTAAGTAATCAAATATTAAATAATTATGAGAAAAACAAGTTTTCTTTATTTTGCTTCATTTACCCTTGCAGTCCTTATTCTTTCGAGCTGTGGAGGAATTAAAAAAATGGCTAAGAATCAGGAATTAATGGAATTTAGTGTTCAGCCTAAAATTCTTGAAATGCATGCCGATCAGGTTGAAGTAAATATTTCGGGTTCGTTTCCTGCAAAATTCTTTGCAAAAAAAGCAATTGTAACCATTACTCCTGTATTAGTATGGGAAGGAGGCGAAAAAGCTTTTAAATCTGTAACTCTCCAGGGAGAAGGTGCTGAGGCCAATAACAAAGCAATTTCATTTGAAAAAGGTGGTGAAATTTCATATACCGACATCATCCCTTATCAGGCTGACATGAACAAATCGGAGCTTTTCTTTCGCATTAAAGCAGAGCAGGGTTCAAAATCTATCGACTTGCTTGATAAAAAAGAGGCTGATGGTGTAATTGCAACACCTGCCTTGTTACAAGCCGATGCCAAATCAATTGAGGGCTCTACAAAACGAATTAATGTTACTCCTCCAGCTTATGATCCAAGCCAAAGCGTATTTCAGCAAAAAGTTATGGAACGTCTGAATGCTGATATTCATTACAAAATCCAACGCTCAAATATTGGCTGGAACGAAAAAAAATCGGATGATATCAATGCTCTGAAGGATTATTTAGGAGAAGTTAAAGAAAACGAAAGGCTCGAGTTAAAAGATATTGATATCTCATCGTATGCCTCACCTGATGGTGAGTACAACCTTAACGAGAAATTATCGGGTAATCGTGGTTTGGCTGCCAGTAAATTTCTGAATAAGGAATTGAAAAGAAAGAAAATTGAAGGAACTAAGCTAAATGAAAAAACTACTGCCGAAGACTGGAGTGGTTTTAAAGAAGTTGTTCAGGCATCGGAACTTACCGATAAAGACCTGATTTTACGTGTTCTTTCAATGTATTCGGATCCGGTAGTACGCGAAACACAAATAAAAAATATGGCTGCGGCATATAAACTTCTTGCCGATGATATTTTGCCACAGTTGCGTCGCTCAAAAATGCAGGTAAACGTAGAAAAAATTGGTTGGTACGACGAAGAATTAAAGAAATTGGTTGAAACAAATCCTGATACCTTAAATCAGGCCGAACTTTTATATGCAGCTACTTTAACCGAAGATGCAAACAAGAAATTAGAGATTTACAATTTCTTTAGCAATAAATACAAGAACGATTGGCGTGGTTTAAATAATGCAGGGATTATTTACATTGAGCAAAACAAATTAGACGATGCAAAGCAATCTTTCGAAAATGCAAAAAAACGCGACGATAATGCCATAGTATTGAACAACCTTGGAGTTTGTGAAATTTTAAATGGAAATTTTGTTGATGCCGAAAATTATTTTGCTGCTGCTTTATCAGCTGGTAAAAAAGCTTCGTACAATCTTGGTATTTGCGAAGTTAAAAAAGGCAATTATAGCGAAGCCGTTTCTAAAATGGGAAGCTGCACAAGTTTTAATGCTGCATTAGCTCAATTGCTAAAAGGTGATAACAATGCTGCGTTAAAAACTCTCGAAGCCAACAAAGAAAAAGATGCAATGGTTTATTATCTGAAAGCTGTTGTTGGAGCACGCACAAGCAACGACGAATTGGTTTTCAGTAGCCTGAAAACTGCCATAAACAAGGATGGTACATTAGCAGGAAAAGCAAAAAATGACCTCGAATTTTTCAAGTATTTCGAAATGGGAAATTTCAAAACACTTGTTGAATAAGCAGAGTTTTAAAATATTAGAAAAAGGGTAGCCGAACCAGGCTACCCTTTTTTTTGTTTAAAAAGCTTTGGAGTTTGAGCGAAATACAATTTCTGATTTCTAATCCTCCTACTCATCTTCTAAATAAATATCAATCAATCCTTCGGGAAGGTTCATTTTAATAATCTTGTTTTCATTATCAATAGTCTCAATTAAATCTATAGTAGCTGGTATCATTACTGCAATATCATCAATGATAATTTCAAATTGCGGATTATTGGGATATTCAATGAGATTGTTAATTATCGCTAAATTTCCATGTTTTATGTCCGAAATCATATATCCAATATAGATAGCCATCGAAGTATTATTGGCTTTGTCTACAAAATTAATGTCTTTTTTGCTGATGAATATTTTTAAACCTACATATTTTTCAGCTTCATTTTTCGATTTAATTTCCCCAAATTCGGCAATAGCAGCACTATTTCTAATTTCAATATCAATAACAGAAAAAGGAACCAGCCCTCCATCAATTTCAATAAATAAAAATTCAATGTTATCCTTAAAGCTAATCTGCTTATTTTGTATTTCAATATTGATATCGCCATGCACACCATACACCTTTCTGATAATACCAATTTCTTCAAAGTTATTTATGTCAATCATTGCAAAAGAGTTTATATTTTTAAGCCCTCAAAATAAAAGAAAATATGGAAGTATTAGGAATTGATATTGGTGGCTCGGGAATAAAAGGCGCAATTGTAGATACAAAGACCGGTAAATTAGTTACCAAGAGACACCGGATAGAAACTCCCCAGCCTGCCAAACCGGAGGCTATTGCAGAAACCATAAAACAAATTGTAGGGCATTTCGATTACAAAGGAAAAATCGGTTGCGGCTTTCCGGCAGTTATGCAAAATGGGCTTATAAAAACTGCAACTAATATTCATAAATCATGTATTGATGTCGATGCAAATAAGTTGTTCAGTAAAGTAACCGGTTGCAAGGTGAAAGTGTTTAACGATGCGGATGTTGCTGGTTATGCAGAATTGAAATCCGATAGCTGTCGGATTGGAAAATACAAGGATTTTAAGGGGATGACCCTTTTTCTGACTATTGGTTCGGGAATTGGTTCTGCCCTTTTTTATCAGGATACGCTTATTCCGAATACAGAGCTTGGGCATGTTTTTATGGAGAACGGCTTAAAGTGCGAGCAGTATGCCTCCGATGCCATTCGTAAGAAAAAAGATTTGACCTGGCTCAAGTGGGGCAAGCGTTTTAACGAAGTTTTAGAATATCTCGAATTCCTTTTCAACCCCGAATTAATAATTCTTGGAGGTGGCGCAAGTAAGAAATTCGACAAGTTTTCTAAAGAGCTAAAAACCAAAGCCGTAGTTGAGCCGGCAAAACTCTTGAATCAGGCAGGGATTATTGGTGGAGCATTATTGGCATAAAGTGATAAAAAATAATTTATAGTGTTTTGGAGTATTGCAATTTTGGAATATTGCGAAGTCATAGCACAACTTTCCATCTATTACTCCAACATTTCAATTTTCAAGTTATGATTATGATACACTTCTGGTTTTTTAAAATCAGAAAATTTGTACTACACTTTATAAAATTATCATCCGTTTGCTTACCGGAAACTTTGTGCTGACAATACTGTTAATGGTATATAAATTGATAAGGGGCGCACCCAAATTTT
>JAYENH010000208.1:0-4161 GCA_034721995.1 Bacteroidota bacterium | reverse complement strand
AAAGTAAACTAGCCGCGATAATCAAAAAGCCATACATTTGATTTCAGTATTTTATTTTCCATAAAAAGAATTGAATAGATGAAAAACAGAAGTTTAGTTTCTATCGAAGATTATTCAAAAGATGAAATTCTGAAAATCCTTGATTTAGCGGCAGAATTTGAGAAAAAGCCGGTACAAAAAATCCTTGAAGGTTATGTGGTTGCCTCATTGTTCTTTGAACCTTCTACCAGGACACGCCTGAGTTTTGAAAGTGCGGTAAACAAGTTGGGAGGCAGGATAATTGGTTTTTCCGAAGCCGGAAGCACGAGTGTTAAAAAAGGCGAATCGCTGAACGACACTATACTTACCGTAGCCAATTACAGCGACCTTATTGTGATGAGGCATCCACTTGAAGGGGCTGCCAAGTTTGCAAGTGAGGTTTCGCATGTCCCGGTTGTTAATGCAGGCGATGGTGCAAACCAGCACCCAACGCAAACACTGCTCGATTTGTATTCGATAAGGAAAACACAGGGCACACTCGAAAGCCTGAATATTTTTCTTGTTGGCGACTTGAAATATGGACGTACTGTGCATTCTTTGTTAATCGCCATGTCGAAATTCAATACAACTTTTAATTTTATTTCGCCCGAAGAATTAAAAATGCCAAACGAGTACAAATTGTATCTCGACAATTTGGGCTTGAAATATTATGAGCACAGCGACTTCACCGAATACATTTCGGAAGCCGATATTGTTTATATGACCCGCGTACAGCGCGAACGTTTTTCAGACCCAATAGAATACGAAAAGGTGAAAAATATATATGTGCTTCGTAACAGAATGCTCGAAAACACAAAACCAAACATGAAAATTTTGCACCCCTTGCCACGTGTAAATGAAATTCACCCCGATGTAGATAGCAACGAAAAAGCATATTATTTTACTCAGGCCCTAAATGGAGTATATACGCGTCAGGCTATTTTGTCAACTATTCTCGGAGTTAAATAAAATTATTGGCTTTATTAACTGATTAAATTGTGTTTATCATGACAGATAAAAAAGAACTTAAAGTAAGTGCCATTAAAAATGGAACAGTAATCGATCATATTCCGGCAAAAGACCTTTTTACCGTAATTTCAATATTGAAGCTTGAAAAGCTTGAAAATCATCTTACTATTGGGAATAATCTTGAAAGCAAGAAACTTGGCAGAAAAGCTATTGTTAAAATTTCGGGCAAATATTTTGAAGACGAGGATATCAATAAAATTGCCCTGGTAGCACCACAAGCAAAACTTAATATTATTAAGGATTATGTTGTGGTTGACAAAAAATCTGTTGAAGTACCCGAAAAGGCTATCGGAATTGCCAGGTGTGTTAACCCAAAGTGCATAACCAACAACGAAAAAGTAACTACAAAGTTTAAAGTTATGCTTGGCAAAGAGATAAGCTTAAAATGCCATTATTGCGAAAAAATAACCGATAGGGCCAATATGGTTATCTTGTAGAAATTAATTGAAGCCATATAAAAAAGCCATCGAATAACTTTTAATTAATAAGTCATCCGATGGCTTTTCTTATTCTGAAATAAAACTAATGTCTAAATTAGCTTTCTGAACTTATACTAATTGCCTGGTGCCATTTCAATTGAATATGTGTACACAACACCTTCTTCTTCTTCGGTATATGAAATTGCCAATTTAGAAGAATTAAGAGTTACTATGTCCATAGTCTGTGTAGTATCTGATGTTGTTATAATCTGAGTTTCATCACTGTTAAATGTCCATGTACCTTCCTCAATAACTTGAGGATCTGCGTCATTACATTTAGTAGGCCCTTCGTTTGACTCATAAGTACCATCTTCATTAAAAATTGTTAAATCATCCTTATTGCAATCATCCATCAATTGATAAATATCTAAAATTGGGAAGCCCAAAGAGTCTAAAGTAAATGCAGTTACTTTCCATGAATTTGCAGTCAGCATTTCTTTCTTGTTTGGTTCATCATCATCTTTGTTACATGATGAAAAAACGAATAAACTTGTAGCAATGGCTACGATAATCAGTGTTTTTAGTGTTTTCATTGTTTTTAGTTTTTTAAAATTAGCCGACAAAAGTAGTCTAATTATTTGTTATTTAAACACAAAAAATATGAGAATAAATATTTTACAGGGAATATCTCAAATTTGTAAAATACCGTGAATATTAGGACAATACATCGATTTACATAGAAAGTTTAATTGTTAAAAAGCTCGTGAAGTTTAAAAACCTGGGGCAAAAGCAAATTTATTCCATCGTTTTGTATAACGTAATCTGCCATTTTGTTAACTTTTTCCTGAGACCATTGTTTACTTATTCTGGCACGGATTTCTTCCTCTGTAGTATTATCGCGTTGCATAATTCTTTTTATCCTTATATTTTCGGGTGTCGAAACTGCAATAACTGCATCCAATTGTTTATGCGCTCCCGACTCGAATAAAATGGCTGCCTCTTTTAAAATATATTTGTTTTGATAATAATTTTTGCACCATTGCTGAAATTGTTTTTTAACAGCAGGGTGAATTATAGAGTTGGCAAGTTTTAGCTTGTTTTTATCATTAAAAATTTTGAATCCGAAAAGGGCTTTATTTAACAAGCCGTTGTGCATGTAAATCTGATTACCGAATTGTTCTATTAGATTGTTTTTTAATTCTGAATCAGTATTTAAAATATTTTTAGATTCTAAATCGGAATTAAAAACAGGCACACCAAGTACTTTGAAAATTTCACAAACTGTTGATTTTCCTGTACCAATGCCGCCTGTAATTCCAATTTTTTTCATTTTTTCTCAAATAAGTAATCAACATATTTTGGCGAATATCTAATGGAATGGACATAAGAAGGGAACCTTTTTAGCTCCACCCGCATTTTTTGGAAATTATTTTCCTGCCCCGAGATAAAATCATTGTAATCGACCATAAGTTTAAACTGATATGGTTTTACTTTCGGATAATCGCTAAGGGCAACTTTATACGACAAATCAATTTTATCGGGAAAAGTTTTTAACAAAAGGCTGTCGGGAAGGTTTTTAACCTCGATAGGCAAACTGATAGAACCCTCTGTATATTTTTCGATTACTATACTTAACTCAACTTTTTTCTCCGATAAAACAACTCCTTCTATCGATCTGACACCAACATTACGCGTAATATTTTTATTCAAAGTTTCTAAATCAAGCTTCTTGGTATACATATTATTAATAGTATCGAGTACTGAATTTGTTCCTGAAATAACTATACTATCGGGTTTGCAACGCGGTTTTTGTTTTATCAAATATTGCTTTTCGAGCGAAAACTTAATATCCGGAATAACAGCAACCTTCTTTTCTGTCATTTCAGAAAAATCAAAAACTATCGAATCCGGCTGAATACTAATAATTCTCACATCGTCGCTCATTCGTTTCGAAACCTGTTTTGTAAGATAGCGCGTAAGAAGAAAATACTTATTGTCTTTGCCCTGAACATGGAACAGATTGTTTTTTCTCATGTCGATGTATATAGGTAAAATCGAACGTTTTACCTTATAGCGCAAAAGAGTAAATCCATAAGCATCAACACTTAGGTTTAAATATTGGGGAAGTTTATTTATCAGGACTTTATCTTTGGGCAGGTTAGCAAAGCGCACCGGATATAGAATTTCGGTATCGTAGTTTTTGCCAAGTGCAATAAGAAGCCAAAAAACGCTTGCTATTAAAACAAACACAAAATATACTAACAACTTACGCTGTTTCATGATATTTTCAATTGTAAATATTTCAAGTATTTCTTTTAAGTATTTCTTCATTAAAATATGTCTTCTGTTTTAAAAGTCGAAAATACACATTTTTAGTGGAAATGTTAATAAAACGTCATGGGATTTTGGCTAAATCTGATTTTTAGATGCTGGCAACAAATTATTTATTGTTTGGTGTTTGATAACACAGGCTTACACTTGCCTACGGCAAGATTCACCCTGTGCTATTACCTATCGCCCTTACAGGTGGGGTGATGTAAATCGAGTTTAAACGATTTTATTCTTCCCCCCACTTAGTTAAAAGTTGCTTTTCTTTTTACTGAAAGAGAATCACATAAATTTTCTGCACTCCATTTTTTTATCATCTCAACTGTGCATGTATCAATTGCTTGATTTATTTCATTATCTGATAATT
>JAYENH010000207.1:0-4167 GCA_034721995.1 Bacteroidota bacterium | reverse complement strand
CGGTATTATTAATATACAAAATGAGAAGTCATTTTTTAGACTTAAAACAGTTTGGACTGATTCAAAGTATAACGCTAATGTTTACGGAACAAAACTATTAAATCATATTTTACCTGATAGCGATTTTGATTTCCCGAAATCACTGTATAATACAGTGGATTGTGTTTCTGCGACATCAAAAAGCAATTCAATAATATTAGATTTCTTCCCCGGTTCAGGCACAACTGCACACGCAATAATTGAATTAAATAAAAGTGATAACGGTAAAAGAAAATTTTTACTCACAGAACTGGGCGACCATTTTAATTCCGTAATCATTCCTCGTATCAAAAAAATATCATTCACTGATATTTGGAAAAATGGCAAAGCAGAAGAAGGTGGAACAGGCTATTCAAACTTTTTCAAATACTACGAACTAGAGCAATACGAAGAAACTTTACGAAAAGCTAAATATCAGGACAAAGGCGCATTGCCCAAAGACATTTATCATCAATACCTGTTTTTTAAAGACTTAAAACTGGCTGATGAAGTCGCAAAAATGGACGATGAGAACCGTAGTATAAAAATTGACCTGACAAAATTGCATGGTAAAATAGATATACCCGAAACATTGAGTTTTTTAACGGGCAAGTTTATCAAACAAATCTTGAAAGACAAAGTAATCTTCACGGACGGCAGTGAAATTGAATACGCCAACATAGATTACAAAATCATAAAGCCTTTAATTTGGTGGTAATATGAACGGCAGTATTTTTAGCAACATAGCCAACAACATAGATATTGAACAGTTGCCTGTTCTATGGAAAGACATTGATTTTTATCGCTTTTCTGAAAGCAAAACGCTTTATCCATACCAAAGAGAAGCTTTGCAAAACGCGCTAAAAATACTGTTTAAGTTTTACAATAACTTTACAACCGCCGAAAAAGCAAAATCGCAATTCCTGAAATTTGTAGAACAAAACGGGCTGACAAAAGAGACGCAATACAAATATTTTGCCGTTGAGCAGAAAGAAAGCACCGCCTATAATATTTTGTCTGAAATAGACGACTTTAAAAAGAACGATTATAAATTCAAATACTATTTAGCCCCCGGAAATTTTATAAATCGGATGGGTTTTTGGATGGCAACGGGCAGTGGAAAAAGTCTGGTCATTGTAAAACTCATTGAGCTATTGCAAAACCTGATAAAGAATGGCCTTCTGCCGAATAATCGTATTTTATTTTTAACGCATCGTCAGGATTTAATTGAGCAGCTAAAAACGCATGTTGCTGAATTTAATCAATACGCCAAAATAGAAAAAGGGATTGAGTTTATTGTCAGGGATTTGCGCGAATTTCCCGAACACGAAATGCAGACCGGTTTATTTCAAAACACAGAAATAAACATTTATTTTTATCGTTCCGACCTGATTTCAGATATTCAAAAAGAGAATATCGTAGATTTCAACAATTACGACAACAACGGAAAATGGTTTGTAATACTTGATGAAGCGCACAAAGGGGGAAACGATGAAAGTAAACGGAAACAATACTTTAATATATTATCCAGAAACGGTTTTTTGTTTAATTTTTCTGCCACCTTTACCGATGAAATAGATATACTTTCAACAGTTTACAACCTCAATCTTGCCGAATACATTAAAAAAGGATACGGCAAACATCTTTATTTATTTCAGGAGCAATTTAAATATTTCAAAACCGAAAAAACCAAAAAAGGCAGAAGTTACGTTGAAGATTATGTGGAAGAAGAAAAGCAAAAAATTGTTTTAATGTCGGTGATAATGCTTGCCTTTGTAAAAAAACAAGCAGAAAAAATCAGAACTAAATTTGGTACAGAATTTTTTCACAACCCCTTGCTTTTAGCATTGGTAAACTCGGTCACAGCAAAAGATAGTGATTTATATTTGTTTTTCAGGGAGTTGGAAAAAATTGCCAAAAAAGAAGTTAGCGATGCTATCTTTCTAAATGCAAAATCTACTTTGCAGAAGAATTTATACAAAGCAGGGTATGTGAAATTTGAAAACGTTGCTTTATTTGAAGACGATGATATACAAGATATAGAAAATATCACGCTTGATCAGGTTCTAAAATATGTATTTAATACCGTTGCCGGCGGGGAACTTGAAGTAAAACGCAATCCTAAAAACAAGCAGGAACTATCATTTAGAGTAAAATCGGGTGCAAGCTCACAGCCCTTTGCCCTGATAAAAATTGGCGATATTAAACCCTTTGAAAAAAACAATCTGGCAAATTACAACATCGAAGAAGAATTTGATGACATCAGTTTGTTTGAAAACATAGATGATAGCTCTGTAAACATTTTAATGGGCAGCCGCGCTTTTTACGAAGGATGGGATAGCAACAGACCAAACATCATCAACTTTGTGAATATCGGAACGCACAAAGATGCTAAAAAATTTATTTTGCAATCCATTGGCAGAGGGATACGAATTGAGCCAATAAAAAATCAACGCCAAAGATTATTGCCCTTAATCAATGCCGGGATTATTAAAAATGAAACATTAGAGGCAAAAGTAAACAGTGTAAAGTTTCTGGAAACCTTATTTGTTTTCGGTACTAATCAAAAAGCAATTTTATCAGTCTTGGAAACCTTGAGGGGTGAGCAGCAAGAAGAGGAAATTCAGCTAGGTCTGTTTGAGAAAGATAATATCGCTTATCCTTTGTTAATACCTGTTTACAAAAACGCCGCCACAAATAATACACGGCAATTAAAAAGATTGCGTATAAACAAAGAAGATTTTGCCCTATACAATGATATTATTGAGACAATGGATACAATAGCAATATCGTTGAATTTCAATCTGCAATATGACGACGTTGAAATTTTAACGGAGAAACAGAAAAAGTCATCAAATTTTAAACAGATTGATGGCGAAAAAATAGGTAAAACGCAGCCTGTTATTAAGTATATTCTCAACTATTATAGAAAAGCCCGTAAAATCCAACAACTCCAGCGTTGTGTAGCTCACAAAAGCTAAACGGACAAAAAAAAAGCCGATGCTCCTGTTGAAGACGCATCGGCTTTGGATTTTTACTTTTAGCGGGACAAGTGCATAGGCATGATAACATGTTGGAAAGTGTCATCACCTTGCATTTTAAGCATGCCCGGACTAGCGGGGGCACTGGTTTCTAAAATAATTTGCGCGCCGTTCATGACACTCAAAACGTCAATCAAAAATTTGGCGTTGAATGCTATCTCTACGCGTTCCCCATCCACGCCGGCTTCAAGGTCGGTAATGTTGTCACCCAACTCTTGACTGGTGGCAGAGAAGACCACTCGTCCACCCACCAATTCACCATCACCGGGGATAATTTCCAATTTTACAATATTTGACGCGTCTCTGGCAAAGAGATAAGAAACACGTGCAGCTTTCAAAAAGTTTTTGGCGTCCAACAAGGTGCGAGTGGTATGGGATTTAGGGATAATTTGGGAAACATCGGGGAAACGCCCTTCGATCAACTGCGAAACAAGGTCGATGTTTTCTAGATGAAAGAGAATTTGATTTTGAGAAGGCGTGATGGCAATTTGCACCGGCAAGTCTTGAGAACCAAGCACGCGAGCCAATTCCGATAAAGCCCGTGCGGGGATAATCACTTCAAAGGGTGTTTCCAAACTCAGTGCTAATGGAATGATTTTTGTGGAAAGCCGAAAGCCATCGGTACCGGATAGAATAAGTTGCTCGTTTTCAAATTGAGCAAGAATACCGGTCAAGACCGGTTGGCTTTCTTCTACAGCAGCCGCAAGCACCACTTGATTGATGGCTTGCTTCAGAATTTCCGCATCGATGTGAATTACGTCTCCACCGGCATCCAAACCGGGCACCGACGGAAATTCTTGCGCGTCAATCCCTTTCAGGTTTGCTTCAAAATGCGCACATCGAACATTAAGGACTTGGGTCACTTCATCTAACTCAAGGTCAACCCGCTCCGGCGGCAATGAATTCACAAATTCAGAGAGCAACCGTGCCGGAATGGCAATTGCCCCAGACACTTCAACTTTTGCACCAATCCAACTATTAATACCAATTTCCAGATTACTTGCAGACAATTTAAGTCCATCGTCGTCGGTGGAGATTAAAACATTGGATAGAATCTGGAGTGTACTTCTGCCGGCAACAGCACGCGAAATAACACCAAGCCCTTTAG
>JAYENH010000206.1:0-4176 GCA_034721995.1 Bacteroidota bacterium | reverse complement strand
GGTGATATCAGCTATGCAATTCAAAAACATGCCGAATCGAATGGTTTTTCAGTAGTTCGTGAATTGGTTGGGCATGGAGTTGGACACGATTTGCATGAAGACCCGCCAGTGCCGAACTATGGTAAGCGAGGCAGGGGGCCTAAAATTAAAGAGGGTCTGGCCATTGCAATCGAACCAATGATTAATATGGGGAAGCGGCAAGTTAGGCAGGACGAAGATGGATGGACAGTTAGAACTAAAGATGGTAAACCATCGGCTCATTTTGAACACAGTATTGCGATACACAATGGGCAGGTTGATATTTTATCAGATTTCAAAGTAATAGAAGAAGCAATACTAAGAAGTAAATAGGATTTTTATGGCAAAGCAACCATCTATAGAACAAGACGGAGTAATTATAGAAGCATTATCAAACGCTATGTTCCGTGCTGAATTGGAGAATGGACATATTATTACTGCCCATATATCAGGGAAGATGAGGATGCACTACATAAAAATATTACCAGGCGATAAAGTGAAAATTGAAATGTCGCCTTATGATTTAAGTAAAGGAAGAATAACATTTAGATACAAATAAAAAGTGTTAAACCATGAAGGTAAGAACATCTGTTAAAAAGAGAAGCGAGGATTGTAAAATCGTAAAGCGCAAAGGCAGAATTTATGTGATTAATAAAAAAAATCCGAAATTTAAACAGCGCCAGGGTTAATAAAAGGTATTAATAAATAAGATTTAGATATGGCAAGAATTGTTGGAGTTGATTTACCAAAAAATAAACGGGGCGAGATTGGACTAACGTACATCTTTGGAATAGGCAGGAGTACATCAAAACGTATTCTAGCGAATGCCGAAATTGATGTTGATATTAAGGTTAAAGATTGGACTGACGATCAGTTGGCAAAGATCAGATCATTTATCAATGAAGAAATTAAAGTCGAAGGTGAATTACGCTCCGAAACCCAGATGAACATTAAGCGATTAATGGATATAGGAAGTTATCGTGGAATCCGTCATCGTATTGGCTTACCTGTTCGTGGGCAAAGCACAAAGAATAATGCCCGTACACGGAAAGGCAGAAAGAAAACTGTTGCAAATAAAAAGAAAGCTACTAAGTAGAATAATTATAGTTTGACATGGCAAAAAAGAAAGTAACATCAGCAAAAAAGAGAGTAGTAATTATTGAACCAATCGGACAGGCGCATATTAAAGCTAGTTTTAACAATATAATTATCAGTCTTACAAATAATGCAGGACAGGTAATTTCATGGGGTTCCGCTGGCAAAATGGGTTTTAGAGGATCAAAAAAGAATACTCCTTATGCTGCACAAACTGCTGCACAAAGCTGTGCAAAAGTTGCCTACGACCTGGGTTTACGAAAAGTAAAGGTATATGTTAAAGGTCCTGGTGCCGGACGTGAATCGGCAATACGTACAATTCATAATTCAGGTATCGAAGTTAGCGAAATTGTTGACGTAACTCCATTGCCGCACAATGGTTGCCGTCCACCCAAACGAAGAAGGGTATAATCATTATTTGTATTTGTAAGATTTTCGCATTGTAAGAAGAAAAATAGTAAAAGAATGGCAAAATATATTGGACCAAAAACTAAGATTGCAAGAAAATTCGGAGAACCTATATTCGGTCCCGACCGTGTTTTTGAGAAAAAGAATTATCCTCCGGGAATGCACGGTAATAATAAAAGGCGAAGGAAACAGTCTGAATACGGTGTTCAGCTGAAGGAAAAGCAGAAGGCTAAATATACTTACGGAGTATTGGAAAAGCAATTCCGTAATATGTTTAAAAAAGCACAGCGACATAAAGGTGTTACAGGAGTTGAATTACTTCAATTATTAGAATCTCGTTTAGATAACCTGGTTTTTAGAATGGGTATTTCCCCAACAAGATCTGCTGCACGTCAGTTAGTTTCACATCGTCATATCACAATTGATGGCAGGGTGATGAATATCGCGTCATATATAGTAAAACCGGGTGAAGTTGTATCGGTACGCGAAAAATCAAAATCTCTCGAAGTAATAACCGATTCTATTGCATCGGGTCGTCATTCACTCTATTCATGGGTTGAATGGGATAGCGATACAATGAGCGGTAAATACCTAAACAAACCGGAAAGGGAAGAGATCCCTGAAAATATTAAAGAACAACTTATTGTTGAATTGTACTCAAAATAATCTTTTTAATACTTAATAACATGGCAATATTAGCATTTCAGAAGCCCGAAAAAGTAATAATGATTGAGTCTGATGAAAAAAGGGGGAAATTTGAATTTCGTCCACTTGAACCAGGTTATGGAATTACCATTGGGAATGCCTTACGCAGGATCCTATTGTCATCTTTGGAAGGTTATGCTGTTTCGACAATAAAAATTGAAGGTGTTGATCATGAATTTTCTACCATTACCGGTGTATTGGATGATGTTACAGAAATGGTGCTCAATATCAAACAAGTGCGCTTTAAAAAACAAGGCGACGATTTCAATGAGGAGAAAGTAAATATTAGCATTACCGGCCAGGAGACATTTACTGCTGGTGATATAAATAGGTTTATTACCGGCTTTGAGGTTTTAAACCCCGAACTTGTTATCTGCCGAATGGAACCTGAAGTAAAACTGCAAATGACCCTTACCATAAACAAGGGTAGAGGTTATGTTCCGTCTGAAGAAAACAGACCGTTAGAAACCGAGTTTGGCGTTGTTCCTATTGATTCAATTTATACTCCTATTAAAAATGTGAAATATAAAATTGAAGATTTTAGGGTTGAACAAAAAACTGACTTCGAAAAGTTACTTTTCGAAATTGAAACTGATGGTTCGATACATCCAAAAGAGGCTTTAAAGGAAGCAGCAAAAATTCTTATTCAACATCTACAGCTGTTCTCTGATGAGAAGATTACACCTGATTCAACCGAGAAATTTGAAGATCAGGAATTCGACGAAGAGATCTTGAAAATGCGCCAAATGCTTAAAACAAACCTCGTTGATATGGATCTTTCGGTTCGTGCATTGAATTGTTTGAAGGCTGCCGATGTAGAGTCGCTTGGTGATTTAGTCACCTTCAATAAAAACGACTTGTTGAAATTCAGAAACTTTGGTAAGAAATCTTTAACCGAGTTAGACGAATTACTTGATGGAATGCAATTATCCTTTGGTATGGATATTTCAAAATATAAATTAGATAAAGAATAGATAAATTAGATTTTTAGAATTCTAACATAAAAGAATATCTGAAATCAAAATTAAGGTGAGAGATGAGACACAAAAAGAAATTCAATCATTTAAGTAGAAAAAGTGCTCACAGGAAAGCAATGTTGGCTAATATGGCCAGCTCGCTAATTCTTCATAAAAGGATTCAAACAACAGTAGCCAAAGCCAAAGCATTACGTATGTATGTTGAACCTTTGATAACAAAATCGAAAGAAGATACAACACATTCACGTAGGGTGGTATTTAGTTACCTGAAAGATAAATTTGCGGTTTCTGAACTTTTCCGCGAAGTTGCGGCTAAAGTATTGAACCGTCCCGGTGGATATACTCGCATTATTAAAACAGGTAGTAGATTGGGAGATAATGCTGAAATGTGCTTTATCGAATTAGTTGATTATAACGAAATACTTCTTGGTTTAAAACAAGAGGAAACAGCAAAAGCAAGTACACGTCGTTCGCGTCGTAGCAGGTCAAAAAAATCGGTTGAAGCATCTGGGGCTTCAACACAAAATGCAACAGAAACTGAGGTGGTAACTGAAGAAGCAAAGGTTGAAGAACCTAAAGCAGAAACTGAGAAAGTTGAAGTAGCCAAAAAGCCTGAAAAACCTGAGGCAAATAAAGATGACGACAAAGAAAACAAAGAGTCGAAAGAATAAAGTAAAAAATAGCAGAAGTATTTGCGGGGGATGGAGAGGTTTTCTTTATCCCTCGTTTTGTATAATTATGTTTATGCAGACAACATTGTTTATTCGAATAGTATGAATTTCTGATTTATGACCGTGTACTAATTACAGAAGACTTTTTTTAAAATCTAAACACAAACCTATGGGACTTATTTTACAAATTTTAGGAAGACAAGTATTGGATTCAAGAGGGAATCCAACTATTGAAGTTGAGGTGCATACTGAAAGTGGTTACTATAGCCGAGCCATTGTTCCGTCGGGAGCATCCACAGGAA
>JAYENH010000205.1:0-4178 GCA_034721995.1 Bacteroidota bacterium | reverse complement strand
CAGATTTCAGCCGGAAAAATTGTTACAAATGCAACGGCTTCAATATTTAACCCGGTTGTCGGGGTCCAGTTTACGAATACGCCTACCACCTTCAGGAGATCGTTTGGATCGTACACCCTAAGTGACATAACCGAGCCAGGCTGGGTTGTGGAACTATATGTAAACAATGTCATGATTGATTATGCAAAAGCTGATGCTGCAGGTTTTTTTAGCTTTGAAGTACCTCTGGTCTACGGGAACTCGATGATCAAATTAAAGTTTTATGGGCCTTGGGGAGAAGAGCGCACACGTGAGCAGAATATTACTATCCCTTTCAGTTTCATCCCTGTAAAGAAACTAGAATATACATTGAGTGCCGGAATGGTGGAAGACACACTTCATAGCCAATTTTCGAAAGTTGGCATTAACTACGGATTATCACGGCGAATAACCCTTGGAGGTGGAGTAGAATATTTATCCAGTATCGAAACAGCCCCGATTATGCCCTACTTAAATGGCACTTTCAGGTTGGCTTCAAACATTTTGCTTAATGGAGAATACAGTCATGGTATCAGATCCAAAGGATCACTAAGCTATCGCCTTCCTTCAAGTATTGAGCTAAACCTCAGCTATGTGAAATATGAAAAAGAGCAAAAGGCCATAAATTACAACTATCTCGAAGAACGCAAGATTTCAATATCAACGCCTATCCGTTTACGCCATTTCAATTCCTATAATAGAATCTCCGTAAAACAGTTGATATTGCCAACTACAAAATACACTACGTCCGAATGGTTGTTTTCAGGCTCCCTCTTTAAAGTAAATGTAAACATTACTTCTTATGCCTTTTTTATTCCCGGGAATAAACCTTATGTATATAGCTCCTTTTCACTGTCGTACCGCCTACCACGAGACATTACAATAACATCACAGCTACAATATGGCTATGCGGACAATAAACTGATTTCATCGAAGCTTGGATTAGAAAAACGACTATTCAAACACGGATTCCTACAATTGTCTTATGAGCAGAATTTCAAAAGCAACCTGTACATGGGAGAGCTTGGGTTTAGATATGATTTTGATTTTTCACAAAGTGGATTTACAACAAGAAAGAGTGACCATGCCGTTACATTGGTTCAATATGCAACAGGAAGTCTTATTTATGACCGCAAAACTAAATATTTGGATGCCGACAAGCTCACCAGTGTTTCTAAAGGAGGTATTTCTTTTGTTCCATTTATCGACAAAAACGGCAATGGTAAATTAGATGTCGGCGAACCCAAAGTTCCTGGATTGAACCTGAGCACCACTGGTGGCAGGATTGAAAGAAGCGAAAAGGATACAATCATCCGGCTCTTGGGACTTGAACCCTACACAGAGTATTTTATCAGTCTTGACCAAAACAGCCTTGACAACATAGCATGGAGGTTGAAACATAAAACCATGAAAATAGCCGTAGTACCGAATATGATTAAAATGATCGAGGTTCCGATATATGTTGTTGGTGAGGCTGCCGGTACTATAATGATGAAAAAAAGGGGAAAACTATTTGGCCTTTCACGGGTTATTGTAAATTTCTACGATAAGGACATGAATTTTGTAGGAAAAACACTTTCCGAACCAGATGGATATTTCAGCTACTTTGGTCTTAACCCCGGAACCTACACTGCAAAAGTTGATTCCAAACAGTTGAGTAAATTAAACATGAAAACTGCTCCTGATGCTTTCAACTTTAAAGTATCTTCGGTATTGGAAGGCGACTATGTCGATGGTTTTGATTTCATCATAAAAAAGAAACCAAAGGTAAAAACTGAAGAACCGGTTAATAAAGAATAATTGACAAATTGACTTTTTGACCATTCAACAATCCAACAATGAGTCCACTCCGAAAACAAACAATTTTAATTTTGTGTGTTTTCGCAGTGGACTCTTAAATAGTAAATATGAAACTTAAACTTGAGAGATACGTAAATATCTATTTTCCTGTTTTACAGGGCTTTATTATGATAAAAATGAGAATTTCCAAAATAACATTAGTTGTCCATATCTTCCTCCTGTCCCTATCATGTTATGGGCAAAATTGGGACTGGGCCCACAGTTTTAGCACCAATGCTTTGGACATGGTTTTTTGTGAAGATATATGCACTGATAATACGGGAAACGTATATATAACAGGCACATGTTATTCGGGCACAATGACAGTGGCAGGCAACCAGGCCCCATATACGGTTGGGGGGATCTGCTTTATTGCAAAATTCGATAGTAATGGAAGTTTGTTGTTGTTAAAGGTTATACATAATGCAGATGGACTAAAAATTGATGTTGATGAAAATCAAAATATTTATGTATATGGTTCCGTAAATGTATTATTTAGTTTTGCCGGCTCAACTTATTTTTATGATAAATTTATTGTAAAATACGACATGAACGGGAATGAGATATGGGCTATTTCGGCTGATAATATTTGGATTAATGATATTATTGTTTCTCCTCAAAACAAACTTGGCTTTATTGCTACTTATCATAATACTGTTGCTATTGACACTTTTCAATTCACATCGGAAGGTAATTCTGACATTTTGGTTGGAGAAATAAATACTGATGGTAGTTATTCATGGATACAATCATTTGGGAACCAAAACTACGATCAAGCTCTTGCTATTTCATACGACAATTTCTCAAACATCATAATCGGAGGTGGCTTTTCTGATACATTAGAGCTTGGTGGTTTTTCGATTCATTCAGTTACTTATCCGTATAATATTTATATAACAAAAATTAGCCCCGGTGGCAATATTGTTGTTTCAGTAAATACTTTTCCTGTCGAATTAGGCATTACAGATTTGTGTGTGAATAGCAGTAATGAAACTATATTACTTTTAGTAGGGGGTGGATCCAATTATTTATTAGATGGAATATCCATAACAAACCCATTACCAGTACCCCAGGGGAATGACATTCTATGTAAAATGGATACATCTGGCAGCATAGTTTGGGCAAAGAATATTTATGGATATCAACCCATCTTCAGAATCCATATTGATGTCAATTCACTTGATGAAGTTGTATTGACAGGAACCCATGTTAACAACAATAATGGATTGCCCCTACATTTTTTTGTAGGCGATACCATGATTAATTACAACTATCCAAACAATTATTCCGACTATCCCTTCATCTTGAGATTCCGTGATGATGGTGTATTTCAAATGGGGGAGGTCGTGCATGTTTCAGGAGGACAAAATGAAACCTACGGAATTTGTGTCGATAATAATGATGATGTATATATTACTGGTTTCTTTGCAGCTGATACCATGTATTTCGGTAGTGATACTACACTAACAAAAGCAATGAACGTTGATTTCGGTTTTATTGCGAAATACGATGATTGCAGTTTTCAGGATATAAAATTGAAACAGGGCTGGAGCCTGGTTTCGAGTTATATTGACCCTTCTAATAATTCTATGGTTGATATTTTTGCCCCGGTCGATACAAGTGTACAAATTATAAAATCGGACGATGGCCTTGTTTACTGGCCACAGTTTAACCTAAACCTGATTGGAGGTTGGCAATACACCGAGGGCTATCAGATTTATATGAATGAAACCAGATGGATACGTATTTACGGTAACCAGCTAATACCTGAGCAAACCCAGGTGCCAGTACAAACCGGTTGGCAATTTATCAGCTACCTGCGCTACAACCCCTGGCCTGTCGATTCGGTTTTTAACCAAAACAGTATGGATGTTTCCCTTATGAAAAATGGCAATGGCGAAGTTTACTGGCCCCAGTGGAACGTAAATGCAATTGGCACAATGAAACCAGGCGAAGGTTATCAGCTAAAAGCAATAAACCCTTTCGATTTGTATTATCCGGCAAACGGGTAGAAAATAAACTGGATGTCGGCGAACCAAAAATTCCCGGATTGAACCTGAGCACTACCGGTGGCAGGATTGAAAGAAGCGAAAAGGATACAATCATCCGGCTCTTGGGACTTGAACCCTACACAGAGTATTTTATCAGCCTTGACCAAAACAGCCTTGACAACATAGCATGGAGGTTGAAACACAAAACCATGAAAATAGCCGTAGTACCGAATATGATTAAAATGATCGAGGTTCCGATATATGTTGTTGGTGAGGCTGCCGGTACTATAATGATGAAAAAAAGGGGAAAACTATTTGGCCTTTCACGGG
>JAYENH010000204.1:0-4187 GCA_034721995.1 Bacteroidota bacterium | reverse complement strand
CTTTCGATTTAATCTGCTTTATCACAGGCATCCCAAACGAAATGTTGGGAACAAATACACCATCCATTATATCAAGATGAAACCAATCGGCCTTGCTTGTATTAAGCATTTCTATTTCTTTATTTAGATTGCCAAAATCGGCAGATAAAAACGAAGGAGAAATCATGTGTTTCATACATCACTTTTTTTCGAAATATATTTACATTCGCAACTAATACTGAACTATAAAATAATCAATATTTTAGGTCTTCAAAAATAAACAAAATTTTCAGGAATAAATGTTTTTCTCTTTGGTACATTGTTAAGGTAACTATTTTAATCATTAAGCGTAAATTCAAAAAAGCTTCTCACTTTATTATTAATGATGAAAATTGGAATTATAGGTGGTTCGGGTTTAGACGACCCCAGGTTAATGGAGGTTTCGAAAGAAATTGATGTTAAAACAAAGTATGGCAGGCCAAGTTGTAAAATAAAAACCGGTAGGATAAACGGGGTTGATGTTGCCATGTTATCACGCCACGGCCGTTATCATCAAATTCCACCTACACAAGTAAATAACAGAGCAAACATTATGGCTCTGAAAGAAATAGGTGTTACTCATATATTAGCCACATCGGCGGTTGGTTCGTTGCGCGAAGAAATTGGCATGGGGCATTTCGTTTTTGTCGATCAGTTTATTGATTTTACAAAGCATCGAATTTCTACTTTCCATGATAGTTTTTCAAATGGCATGAAACATGAATTGATGGCAGAGCCTTTCGATAGTTTTCTTCGCAAAAGAATGATCGAAAATTCAATTGAACTTGGATATATTACTCACAATAATGGAACGGTTATTACAATCGAGGGGCCTCGATTTTCTACAAAAGCCGAATCTGTCATGTTTAGGTTAATGAATGCCGATGTAATAAATATGTCAACTGCACCCGAAGTAGCTTTGGCAAAAGAAGCGGGAATCCCTTATGCCCTTGTCGGAATTTGCACAGATTACGATAGTTGGAAAGAAGATACGGATGTTGTGAAATTAGAAGACGTATTAAAGGTTTTTAATGACAATGTAGACAAGATACGTACTCTTTTGATATCCACAATTTCGTCCCTTACCCCAGTAACTAATTTTCCATAGGCAGTTCTCCGTAGGCAGTCTTCAGTCTTTCAGGTGAGTGGTCAATTTGTGGATTTTTCAATTCGTCAATATGAAACTGTGGACTGTGGACTGAAGTCTGCCTACTCCTCCTGTTTCTTTATTATTGATTTAAACGGGTTAATAATTCTGGTAAGCAAACTTATATTTTCTGTAATAATTTCGGCTTGTCCTTGCATTTTCTGCCGAAAAGGAAGTTCTCTGTTATAGTTAGTAACCAGGTCGTTGGGAAATGATACCTCAAGATTGTAAAGATTATTATCGGGGATTCTCGAAATTTTTTCGACCTTGCCTATTACCATACCATATTCAAGATGGGGGAAATTATCTAATTTAATATTTACTCTTTGTCCGGGGTTTACTTTCCCCGATTTTTTTACCGATAATTCAAGTTTTCCAATTATATTTGTTTGTTTCAATGGATCGATAGAAAAAACAGTTTCGTTTTCTCTGATAAACTGATTGTTACTCCATATTTTGTTGAAAGATACAATTCCTTTGATTGGGCTTTTGAGGATATACTTTTGTTCAAAAACGGCAATCTCAGATAATAATTTGTCAAATGATTCAATCAGTTTAAGACCAAGTTGCTTTTCGTTTTCAGCAAAATTCAGCTTCAAGTCTAATATTTCCTGATTAAGTTCTGAACTTCGTATCTTACTATCTGATAATTTTGTTCGGGCACCTTCAAAATTATAGTGCTTTTGGATGATTATACTTTTTGATTTTTCATAATCAGCTTCAGAAATAATACTATTTAAAAATAATACAGAATCTCGCTTAAATTGTTTATTAGCAAGTCTGTACTCTTCTTCTAATAAATTCCGTTGCCTGTAAAGCCTGTTGTAATAAATCTTATGTTGTAAAAGTTCTTCTTTTACTGATTCAATTTTTTGCGGATAATAGTTTAGTTTGTGAAAAAATCTGAACTCACTTATTGATGATTTGAAATTCAGGAACTTATCTTGAATATCGCCTAAAATAAAAGGACTATCAATATTAATAGAATTAAGACTGTCGAATAATATAACTTTATTTTGAATATATGGATTTAATAATTCCCGAATCAAGTTGACATGTTTAATGTTTGCAGTGTTTTCAATCATGGCAAGAATTTGTCCCGGGTTTACTTGTTCGTTATCAGAAACACTCAAATCTTGTAGTTTTCCATCGCTTCGTGCAATAATAGAAACCGGAGGGTTTTCCGTGATTATCATGAATTTTTCGGAGCGAATTACATCTGGGTATTTGAAAAAATAGCTTCCAACGAATAAAATAAGTATTGAAATTGTAATAACAATGATTCCATAACGAATCATCCATGAAGGGGTTCGCCCGACAATTTCTTGCATATCGTCGCTTCTGATTTCAATTTTTTCTTCTTCAGGTTTCATCAACTTCCAAGTTCCAACTGATTTTTAACTAATTTATAATAATCACCCTTTTGCCTGACCAATTCCTCATGTGTGCCGGTTTCAATTAATTTCCCATCGTCGAGAACAATAATTTGGTCTGCATTTTTTACTGTACTTAATCGGTGAGCTACAATAACTACAGTTCGGTTATCAAAAAAATGCTCAAGATTTTGCATAATAATTCGCTCATTGTTGGCATCAAGAGCATTTGTTGCTTCGTCGAAAAATATAAAAGGAGGATCTTTATAGATAACTCTGGCAATTAAAATCCGCTGTTTTTGACCCTGGCTCAATCCATTACCGTCGGAGCCAATTTTAGTGTTATAACCCAGAGGTAGCGATTCTATAAACTCCTGGATATTGGCAAGTTTTGCTGCTTCAAGTAATTTTATTTTATCAATGTTTTCGTATCCAACTGCAATATTATTTGCAATTGTATCAGAAAAAATAAACCCATCTTGCATTACAGCACCACAATTTTGACGTAGCATTTTTTGACTGAAATTTGAAAGGGCATTATCTCCAATTTTAATATCTCCTTCAGTGGGAGAATAAAAACCAAGCAAAAGTTTTACTAATGTGGTTTTTCCGCTTCCACTCATTCCTACAATTGCCGTAGTTTTTCCATGAGGTATTTTTAAACTAATATTGCTTAAGACAAATTTTGAATGTGGTCCTTCGTACTGAAACGATAAGTTCTGAATAAAATATGATTTGTTTTCGGGTAAAATATTTACTTTGCCCTGAGTCTGAACCTCTTCATCATCGCGATTGTGTATTTCTCCTAGGCGTTCAAGGCTTATTTTTGCATCCTGTGTACTATGGATAAACCCAAGCATCTGGTTTATTGGGCTGTTCAATTGACCAATGATATATTGAATAGCCAGCATCATTCCCAGGGTAATACTACCATCAATTACTGCTTTGGCAGCAAGAAATGTTATAATGATATTCTTTGTCTCGTTTATGAATATACCTCCTGCATTTTGGTATTGACGAAGTGATAAAACCTTCATTCTGATTTTATACAACGAGGCCTGAATGCTTTCCCATTCCCACCGCTTAAGTTTTTCACAATTGTTCAGCTTAATTTCTTGCATACCATTAATAAGCTGAATTATAGCCGACTGGTTTTTTGATTGATGTGTAAAGCGTTTTGAATCAAGTTCCCTCCTTTTCCGTAGAAATATTGTAATCCAAAGAACATATAAAGCGCTGCCAACAAGAAAAATCCAGAATATTTTCATGTCGTAAATAGCCAGAACAAAACCAAAAATCAATAAATTTACAAAAGAAAAGAGTATGTTCAATGTAGATGAAGTAAGGAATGTTTCGATTCTTTTATGATCGCCAATACGCTGAATAATATCTCCAATCTTTTTGGTGTCGAAAAATGAAATTGGCAGTTTCATTAATTTAATAAGAAAATCGGAGATAAGAGCAATATTAACACGAGATCCTATATGTAAAAGTATCCAACTACGTATTAAATCAACCGACATTCGGCTAATAAAAAGTACAAGTTGTGCTATTAACACAAGATTAATAAAATCCAGATCGAGGTTACTTATCCCAAAATCTACAATCGATTGGGTTAGAAAAGGAAAGATCAATTGTATCAGGCTACC
>JAYENH010000203.1:0-4193 GCA_034721995.1 Bacteroidota bacterium | reverse complement strand
CCTATTTGTAATCTTTCTAAACAAGGCTTTTGAGTTTTACTTCTGATATAATATGGCCGTCAAGCAAAGCCAGGGTGCAAATACATTAGAAAAGCCAAAAACCAAAAGCCGAAAGTGCCCGAAACCTAAGCTATCGGGGACTTTGTTTCGTTCAGCCTTTGAACCCGGAATCCCGATTCGCTTTGCTTTCGAGGACTTCGCTTCGCTCCGACAATACTCCATTACTCCAAAACCCTGTCAATTATGCGGTAGTTTTAGCTTAGAAGAAAATTAATTACCAATATGGGATTTGTCATCCTTCCCCTACTTCCTGAATAAATCTTTCTTTTTAAGTTTTACAATGCGGCCAAACTTTTCGAGATCTTTGGTTTCGATGCGCTTTATATTACCGTTTAACGCAACACAACAAACTTCCTCACAAGCACCTCCTCTTTGCTGGTAGCCCTGATAAAATAATTGCCGGGCACAAAACCAGCCACATCAATACTTACCTGCTTTTTGTTGCTGATGGTTTTTTGTACTAATTGCCCGCTAATATTGAAGATTTGAATTTCTTCAAGATTATAAATTGATTTTATATTTAATATTTCTTTTGCAGGGTTGGGGAATATTGAAATTCCCTGCCCAAAAATATTTGCTTCTATTCCTACTGTATGGTTCGATGGGCAAATCCCTTTTTCATACCATTCAATAACATCTTCGATAACACCAATATTTTCAATTACACTGGAAAAAGGAGAGCCTGTGTCGGCCTGAGTAAAAATAAGGGCATAATCAATTGATAGAATCTCGTTTGGTTCGAATGTAAATGGCCCGCTACTGCCCAATCCTCTTCTGTCGCAGGGTGGATAAATTGAATCATTTTCCTGCCAGGGTGGCATTATCTGACCGTTTTGTCCCCAGCCTTGCGGGTCGGAACCGGCAGGAAAAGCATAATCGGTTTCAACATAAACCAGGCTTGTATCGAACGGGAAACCCGCCCCGCCATAAACGAGTGCTGTCCCATTTTTCCAAACCGTATTCAGATAATTATAATATTCGGGCACTATATCTGGATCCGACATTGCACCAAAGCTATTGTTAAAATACATAAAGTTGGATAAGCCCCAACATTCGCCGGGTTCATCAATTGTATCGTTTCGGTTGTTGTCGATGCCATCGGCAGGGTCGGCCTCGGGACCCGAAAGCAAAGTTACCGACTGGGCGGGCGGCGGCGGTGTCGGGCCTCCATAACTGTTCAATCCTCCAAAGCCGTCAACGGGAGAACCATTGTACGCATAAAACGAATTATAATCAACATGACATCCTATGTAATCATCCTGCTTAAAACCAATATCAAAATCGGTGTATAGGCCAAGCATTGTCGAATCGTAGGTTTCGTGCGAGCGGTTCACTATTTCGAAATTCAGGAATGTAATGTTGTTGATAGCAGCGAGGCTGTCGTTTGGCGGGTTATCGTAATAGCAGGCAAAAAACGAAACCCTGAATTCAACTCCCAGGGCTTTCCCCCCCGAACTGGTATGTTCGGTGTTGTCGTTGAAAACCCACCACAACATCTGGTCGCCTTTTATTTCGGGATAGTCGCCATCCATTGGGTTGTAGATGCTGTCCTGGTTAAGGTCGAAGTAAGGGGCAAGCCTTTCGTTTAGCCCCGGGTGGTTGCCGGGCCAGGTCGAAATTACATTGGGAACAGTATATGCCCCGCTTGTAACATTTCCAAGTTGCCATTCCTGTTTGAATTCATCTATTTGCCAGCGGTCGATTTTCCATATTTTGTTGTATTGCCCAGCAGTAATAATATCGTTAAACTGCGCAATATCGACAATAGGGCCGGGCAGGTACTCTTGTCCTACGTAGCGCATGGCTGCAAGGTGCAGCGAATCGTTGCTGTCGAAACCGGCAAGCCAGGGGCTTAACGAAAAAATAGTTGCTTTGCCCGAACCTCCCGGGACAAAATAAAGCGGTTCGCTTTGTAAATCCCAGAAAAAATTTCCGTTGGAATAAACTGTTGCGTCTACATTGTTCACATCAAGGGTTTCGGAAAAGGGGATTTGCGCATTTATAAAAAAAGTAAAAATGCAAAATGCAATAAGGGATAAAAGTTTTTTTTTCATGTTTTCTTTTTTTAGATGTTAGTATTTGATTTTTATTTATTTCTTTTTATTGATTACAACGCTGACAGGTCTTTCAAACGCTGACGGGTTGCCCTGCCCGTAGTGTTTTACCGCAGCACAACAAACTTTTTTACCCAAACCTCGTCTTTGCCTGTAGCCCGTAGCAAATAATTACCGGGCGGCAGGGCCGATACATCAAGGATGATATTTTTATTGTTTGCTGTTTCTTTATGCACTAACACCCCCGACAGGTGGAATATCTCTATTTCGTTTATTGTTTTTTGTGTGTTTATGATAAGTTTATCTTTTGCAGGGTTCGGGAATATTTCTATACCATCATGTTTCTTTTCTTGCTCCTCCAGCCCATAATACTCGTTGTGCAACCTGACAATGGGTTGCACAACCTGACCATTGTAGCGGTCAAAGTTTCCTCCCACATAGTAGGTTTCGTTGGGGCCTTGCGTCAATATTCTAATCCAGGATTCATCACTTGTAGTAACAACTGTATCGAAAGCAGAACCGTTAAAGACTGTTGTGTCCAGAAAACCATTTGCATCTATCTTTGCTATATTTTTGCGGGGAAATCCATCGTAATGGGTAAAATACCCACCAACCAGAAACCCTCCGTCGTAAGTTGGGCACATTATATTTGTGCTGTAGCCCGGGAAGCCGTCGACGGGTGAATTATTGAATGTGGTGTCCAAAGAACCATCTGGCAATAAGCGAACAAGACACCGATTATTATAATTTATTCCAGAATCAATTATAGTATCACCTTCGAGCCAAAAGCCACCACCAACTATAATCTTCCCATCACCTTGTACCCAAAATGGTATGGCCATACCCTCAATAAAAATACTATGGAAGCTTGTATCCAGTTCGCCATTATTGTAAATCCTGCAAAGTGTTTTTATAGATGTATTGTCATATTCGTTAAATCTACCACTTAGCAACACCCTGTCATAATCATACATAACAATATCTCTCACAAAATGATCGGGTTCATGATCAAATGTAGTATCAACATGGCCATCCGGCTTTACAAAAACCAGATTATACCGGGTTAGGTATGTGGTATCAGGCAAATACACCATCCCCCCCCCTCCCACAAGGGCAGAGTTATCATCAAAAAACTTGATATCTCCGATACGATTTTCTAAATCGTTATTAAAATTGCTATACCATGAATTGAACAATATGTTTCCATTGAAATCATAAAAATGACATGACATAGACCGGATTGCGAACAGACTATCTTGCCTATCAATCATTTTTCCAATACTAATTAAACCAACAATATTGTTGAATGTCTCGTCAAGAATTCCATTTTGAGAAAGGCGTACCATGTCGCCATAGGTTTTGTTGTTTTTAATGAAATCAAAGTATCCGGCCACAATAATATCACCGTTGTCTAATTTCACAATCGATGATAACAGGCCATTGGATCCAATACCACCAAAAAAGTTAAAATTTGGGTCAAAACTCTGATCCAGGCTAAGGGGTTGAGCAGTAACAAGTATGCTTAACACTAAGCAAGTACTAATTAGTAGTGTTGTTTTCATAATCAATTTTTAAAAAAAAATATTAAAATAGAAGGGAGTTTGCAAATATTACATACTCCCTTCAGCTTATCTATATTATTTTTGAATAACAAGTTTTCCATTGGCAAGTTGTTTTCCATTGGAAACGATTTCAAAAATGTAGGTGCCATTTTTTACTTTACGGGTGTCCCATAGCCATTGTCCCTGTTTTTCAGTGAATGTAATTTGTTTAATAATTACCCCGTTCAGGTCGGTTAACCTCAAGTAGGCTTCGTTTTCGAGCAAGGGCAGCTCCCATTCAAAACTGGCGTGGTTGCCGGCGGGGTTGGGGTACACCATAAGCTCTCCCAGTGTTGGAGCAGGCTCTTGCTCCTCCAGCCCATAGTACTCGTTGTGCAGCCGTACAATGGGTTGCACCGGTTGGCCATTGTAGCGGTCGAAGTTTCCGACCACATAATAGGTTTCGTTAGGGCCTTGGGTTATGGTCATTATCCCTGAATAAAAATTTATATGTAAAATAGTATCGAAGCCCGCCCCG
>JAYENH010000202.1:0-4194 GCA_034721995.1 Bacteroidota bacterium | reverse complement strand
TTATCAGGTACAGACCGCCCACAATTTGCTTTTTACTATTGATGTAGAAATTTATTCTACATCCGAAACCTATTTTATTTTAACTAATCTCGATCCTGTAGAGAGTTATTACTGGAAAGTAAAAGCGATAAGCGATACTCTTTACAACAGCGATTTTTCGGCAACCTGGAGTTTCTCAACAAGCGAAGATACGGCAACTTCGGTTCGGGAAATCGAGCCGTCCGAAATCAATATTTATCCAAACCCGAGCAATGGAAAAGTATTTATCAACATTCCTGATGAAACATCAAATAAAGTTTCGGTAAAGGTTTTCAATGTGAACGGACAAAAGGTTTTATCAGAAAAAAGAATTAAAGAAAACACAATTATTATTGATTTAACAAAGCAAGTAGCAGGCTTGTATTTTATTTCGGTTCAAACAAATGAGGGGGTAATCAACAGGAAGATTATTCTGGAAAAATAGAGCCGTCTTTTCAAGTTTTCACCCGAAAGCATCTTTTTTAAACAAAATATTTTTGATGATGTCTCAGAAATATAGTATTTTGGTTTGCTGAAAAAAACAGTTAACTAATCGAAAAATATACAGATGAAACCTTGCCTTTCCCGCTTTCTCGTTTTAATTCTGATTTCCCTTTTTGCATATTCCGGTTTTGCACAGCCAAATGCCGATTTTACTGCAAATGTTTCTATCGGTTGCGCCCCTCAGCCGGTGTCTTTTACTCCTGTTTATCAAAGCAATTCGGCTACTTACTTATGGAGTTTTGGCAACTTAAATTATTCTTCATTAATGCTTCCGATAACTGTTTACCCTTATGCAGGAACTTTTACCATTAACTTAGATGTTACAGAAAACGGGATTACGTACAGTGGTTCGCAGTCAATTACCATCTACAATAAACCTGTTGCGAATTTTAGTATTTCATCTGGCGCAGCTAATGGTTGTGTGCCTTTTACAGCTTCGTTTTCCGATTATTCTACATCATCGGGAGGCGCAATTACAAGCTGGGTTTGGGATTTAGGCTATGGGACACCTTTTGTAAATAATAGCCCTGTTGATGTTGAACATACATATACCTATGCCGGCGACTTTGATATTTCGCTTACTGTCGTAGATGTAAATGGCTGTATATCTACATATCTCAAAGAGGATTATGTTCATGTATTCGCTCATCCCAATGCCGGCTTTTATGCTAATCCCCACCGGCTTTGCGAACCACCCTTTACTTCTCAATTTGTAAATACAACAAGCGGGGCAAATCCATTGTCATTTACCTGGGATTTTGGCGACTTGCAACAATCAACAATTGCAAACCCATCGCACACATGGTCTGATTTTGGTTTTTATACTATTACGCTGCAGGTAGTTGATGCGCATGGATGTACTGATGAAATGGTTAAACAAGGCTACATGAAAATTCAGGATGTAATAGCATCTTTTTATTTACAAGATACAGCCTGTCATAATACACCAATTCCTGTTTCGAATGCATCGACCGGGGCAACAACTGCCTTTTGGGATCTCACATATTCAACATCGAGCAATTGGGAACCGAATATTTCATTTAGCAACGGAGGGCAAATTACCGTAAGCTTAACAGCATCGCTGGATGGTGATTGCCCCGATACTCATTCAGAAATAATTTTTATCGATAAAACCATTGCCGATTTTAGTTATTCGCCCAATCCGCTTTGCGATATACCTTTACTGGTTAGTTTTACGGATAATTCGCAAAGCAACAATACATCAGGAAGCCTGAGCCACTTATGGGAATTTGAGCGTTATGGTTTTAGCATAGATGCAAACCCATCTGTTACTTATTTATATAATCTTATTGATTTTTACGACCTTAATCATGCTTATGATGTTATACATGCGGTTACTTCGCCTTCTGGTTGCACAAGTTTCGACAATGAAATTTTGATTTTTTGTTTTCCCGATTCTGTTATTGAAAGTTCCGATACATCGGGTTGCATTCCGCTTGAAATAACTTTTTGGGATGCTTCTACTTTTAATTGCCCGGTTGACAATATCATTGCCAGAGAGTGGGATTTTGGAAACGGAACCACCGGGACGGGACAAAATCCTCCCACTGTTACTTATACCGATACCGGCGTTTACGATGTTACCTGCACATTAATATCTGCTAATGGTTGCGAATTTGTTTTGCCCCATACAATTTGGGCAGGCGAACCACATAACCCTGTACCAATATTGTTGCCTTTTTCGGGCGACACAATTTGTGCATCCGAACTCGCGGGTATGTTAAATAATTCTACCGATTCTCAATATATTGATGTCCATTTAATAGTTGCGTTAGAGTCGGATAATGAATTGGAAGGATTTTTATATCCGTATAGTCATAGCGAAATTAAATATATTTTTACCGATACCGGATGGCACACCATGGGATATACCGTAGGGCAAAATGGTTGTGCCGCACCAATAGTTTTTCTGCCCGATCCCGTATATACACTTGGGCCTGTCGGGCTTGGCACAGGAATCTACGATTGTCTTTATCCTGATACGTATATATTTGACATCGACCATAATCGGCAAGATTCATTTTTAATGGTCGAATATTATTATTGGGATTTTGGCGATGGCAGCCCTGTTGATTCCGGCCCAATGCCGATAACTCATGTCTACCCTCCTAATTCGCAGGACTATTTAGCTTCATTTCATACTTTTAACGATTCAACAGGATGTTCCTACACTCATTCCACTCCTGTACAGCCCCGAAATCCTGATGCCTCTTTTACTCTAAGTGAAACTGATATTTGCATTGGCGACTCGGTTTTTTTCAATCCGTTTAATTCATTCGATTACGATACTTTTAAGTTTGAGTTTTGGGTTGCACAATTTATTTGGAACTTCGACGATGGCAGCACTTTTACCTGGATACCACAATATGTTAATACCCAGGATACTTTTTCGATGGGAAGCGTTTCTCATAGGTTTATTCAACCTGGTGAGCATCATGTCAGGTTAATTGTAGTAGATGTAAAGGATTGCCCAGATACTTGCTACCATACTGTAACTGTACATCAACCTAATGCCTCGATTTCTGCCAGTCCGCAATCTGGTTGTGCACCTTTGGATGTAACGTTTACTAATAATACGCCATCATCAATGCTTATTGCTTCATGGTTTTGGGATTTTGGGGAAGGCACTACATCAACAAATGAGAATTACACCGGTACAATCCATTATACAAATGCAGGAAATTATACCGTAGGCCTTTTTACAGTCGACTCATTCGGATGCTATGGTATTAGTTCGCTTAATATTACCGCTTCGATACCACTTGCCGAATTCGAAATACAAAACCCTTTTACATGTGTAGGGAATCCGGTTAACTTCAATAACTTGTCGACATCATATTTTTCGGCACCAATTTATACCTGGGATTTTGGCGATAACAATCCGTCGAACGATGAATCCCCAAACCACTATTTTCAACAACCCGGGGTTTATAGTGTCCAACTTGAAATTAACGATGGGGGCTGTTATGATATTTTCACTATTGACAGTGCAGTAACTGTAATTGATTCTGTTGTAAATATTATTGCTGATTACAATACATCAACCTGTGTTCCGGTTTATGTCGATTTTTCGCCCGATATTTCGAACTACAGCGAGTTATCATATTCGTGGTTGATTAATGGTGGTTTGGCATATATGTATAGCCCCGCCAGTAATTTTGTTGATGGTGGCCCGCACACCATAATACTAAGTATTTCCGGAAGCGGCTGCCTGTTAAAAGATACCTTGATTTTAAGTTTTGGTGAATCCTCAGCAAATTTATTGCTTAGCGATAATCAGATATGTGTTGGCGATAGCATACAATTTTCGGTTGCAGGCATGATTGATCTTGGAGGCTATTTGATCGACTTTGCCGATGGGGAAGTATTGATGAACGATAATTCCGTTTGGCACGAATACCAAAATGTCTCGCCAAACGGAAACCTTTATCCATCCCTCTATTTCTGGAGCCCCGATTCCTCATGCACGGGAATCGACACAACTTCAATCCATGTTCATAATGTTGTATCGGATTTTCACAGGGGAGCAAACGATATGGACAGTTCGACCTGCTGGCCCGGCAAAATAGAGCTTTTCGGCCTTCAGGTAAACGGCGATGCTTTTGTATGGGATTATGGCGATGGCTATTCCTCAACAACACTTGATGCCAC
>JAYENH010000201.1:0-4215 GCA_034721995.1 Bacteroidota bacterium | reverse complement strand
TCGAAGAATTAATGTTGAATTTGCACAAATCCAAATATACAAAACAATCAGAAAATTTAAACCGCTAAAAAAAAAACGGGATAAATCTTATTTGGCCATTTCCTGCCCTTTTGCAGTAATATTTATAATGTTTATTTCGCGAGTAATAATGCCCTCTTTTATGTAGATAGCCATTAGAGGGTGGATAATTTTTTTTGTCCCTCCAAAAAGGTTTCGGAAATCACCTTCGCTTAAGCCTTTCTTAGTAAGTGCTTTTAGCATTAGTGGCCTTACTTTGTTAACCATGTCGGAATGGATAAAGTCATTTTCGTGAAAGACAATTTTTTTCTTTTCGCCCAAATACCGGAGCATCATCATTAACTTGCCCTTTTTGATCTTTCTTCCGAAAGCCATTTCTTCTATTTCGGAATAAATCGGCTTTTGCACATCAAAATCTTTAATCGTTTTTTCGAGCCAGTTGATATCTTCTTCTGTTTTTTTATCTAACTTAACGCTATAATCAAAAAGTATCCAAGTGTTTTTTTCTATTCTGATTTTTTTATTCTTGTTCAGTTTATGAAGTAATTTCACAAGGTACTTTACTCCGGTTATTTTATCCAATTTAAGCTTCGATAAAAACTCCTTAGATGAGATCCCTGTCATTTTCATAAAGTTCTGCTTATGATAATCATCAAGGAATTTCAATATTTCATCAATTAATAACTGCTCATAAAACGAGCTTATAAAAAGTAGTTTTTCTTCAACATTATAAATTTCAAATCCAACAACGCTACCTTTTATAAATTCTTTGATTTCCTCTTCGGGTTTGCCCATTCGTTCGGCCAACTCCGACAATGTAAATATTTTGTTCTCTTTTTTTAATTCGTAATTTATTAATGATGAAAACATATCGCCGGCATGAATCGATTCCGAAAGTATTTTTAAATTATCGAGCAGCTTTTTTGTGCGTTTCCGATGATGCAGGGGAGCGTTGTCAAAAACAATCCCTCCGCCAATAGTCTTTTCGCCCGAGCCTGAGCGAAGGACAAACCTGTCTTTATTTAAAAGAATAGCAGGCTTTTCGAGATGAATCTGGGCTATTGCAGTATTTCCCTGTTCCAGTTCGTTGCAATTTAACAGGTGGATTTTTGCCGGACTTTTATATGTTCCACTATGAAAAATTGCACCCGACCATCTTTTTATTTTATTTACGCCGGTAAATAATTCAATATTAGCATCAATTAGTACAATGGGGTCGATATATTTATCGCTTAAAATCATCCCCCGTAAAAAATCTTCCTGTTTAAGTCCCGAAATATTTAAGGCAGCCCTATCGCCAGAAACTACCTGTTCCACATTTTTTGCATGTCGTTGCAAACCCCTGACTTTATAAGCTTTATCTCCCGATGGCAACAAGTACACTTTATCTCCTGCATTAATAGTTCCATTAAGCACCGAACCTGTTAACACAAGCCCTATGCCTTTTACATTAAAAATCCTGTCGGGATACATCCTGAACGAACCACCAACAGATTTCCTCTCAACATCATTGCTTTTTATTGCTATTGCATCAACAAGCTGGTCAATCCCCTGTGCCGTTATTGAAGATACTTTAACAATCTCAGCATTTTCCAATACCGATCCTTCAAATTGTTCCTGAATTTCAAGTTCGACCAATTCCAATAATTCTTCGTCAACAAGGTCGATTTTTGTAATTACAATTATTCCATTCTTAACGCCAAGAATATTTATGATATTTAAATGCTCGATAGTCTGTGGCATTATTCCACTATCGGCAGCAACAATCATTAAAACCAGATCGATTCCCGATGCTCCCGATACCATAACGTCGATAAAGTCTTTATGACCCGGCATATCGACAATCCCAACCGACAAACCATTTTTAAGATTAAGGTGTGCAAAGCCCAGGTTTATTGTAATCCCTCTGTCTTTTTCAAGTTTATGGGTATCGCAGTCGATATTTGTCATTGCTTTTATAAGTGCTGTTTTTCCATGATCGATATGTCCTGCGGTTCCAATTATAATATTTTTCATGAGAATAATATTTCAGTATCAGTTTTCAAAGAAACAAAAAACAAATTAGTCCACTTATTTCCAGAGACAACTTTTTTAATGCACGGAGCATGGATGATTTTATTAGCAAACTCAGGAAGTATTTATCGAAAGATTCCGGCATAAAAATCGTTAATGTTCGAGCTTATGGTTACCGTCTGGTCTTAAATAGTGTAACTTCAAAACTCCTGACCTATCGTAAACTAAATTGTCGCATAAACCAGGTGTTATTATTTTGTCAGTAATGAAAAAAACAGCCCCATCATAAACAAATATTTCCACGAGATTTCCGGCATTTTTCATTTCTCTGTTTACACATCGAATGTTTTGCTTTTGACGCTTTCTAAAAAGACACTTGATAAGTTTATAGTTGTATTATTAGCACTAATTCCCGATTACCTTAAACTCGGTGCGACGATTTTGCTGGTGAAGACTTTCAGGGCATGGCACGCCATTGTGGCAACGATTTTTAAGTCTGGTTTCGCCATATCCTTTTGGCAATACCCTGCTTTTCTCAATACCTTGTGCTACAATATATTCGACAACTTCATTTGCACGCTTTTGCGATAATTCAAGATTATAATCATCGCTGGCCCTTGAATCGGTATGCGAACTTAGCTCAATTGTTATGTGAGGATTGCTATTTAGAAGGCTGATCAATTTGTCACATTCTTTTTTTGATCGTGGTTTTAAGTCCCATTTATTAAGATCATAAAAAATATCTTTTAGCTCAATGGCTTTATCGACTACCATTTTTTTCATCCCTAAAACAATATCATAATAAATAATTTCCGATTCGCTTTTTCCAAATGTGCTTAAATCCTGAATGCTTTCGGTGAAATATCCTTCTTTCGAAAAAACTACAAGATAGTTTGAATTCGGATCGAGACTAAATTCAAATTTCCCGTCTTCATCAGTCATCATATCGGTAGAAATAGAATAGGTTTGGTTTTTAAGTTCAACCTTTGCAAAATCAATTGGCAGTTCAGTTTCGGCATCGGAGATACGGCCTTCGAGTTTAAACCAAATCGACTCTTCCAGCTCTATTTCAAGAAATGGCTCGTCAACTTCTATATATTCCGTTTCGAAATACAAAATTGTTTTGGTATGGTAACCGGGCTTGCTTACAACAATACTATAGTTTTGTCCGCGCTCTATACTAAAATCGAATAATCCTTTGGTATCGGTCAGCTGTATCTGATCGGAATTTATATAATCCTGCAAAACGATATCAACTTCAAATATTGGCTTTTTTGTAATGGCACTTATTACCCTGCCCTTGAGTTTTTTTAACATCTCCAGATTTTTCTCGAAATAGTAAATATCATCGCTTCCTTTACCACCATCGCGGTTCGAGCTAAAATACCCTATCATACGGGTTTCGTTTACTACATACGCAAAATCGTCTTTCGAAGAATTAAACGGAGGCTTTATATTCATCGGTACCGTCCATTTAAATCCATTGTAGCGGGTTACAAAAATATCAAGCCCGCCCAGCCCGGCATGACCTTCGGATGAAAAATACAAACTACCGTCTTTATGAATAAAGGGGAACATTTCGTTGCCTGCCGTATTAACAATAATACCAAGGTTTACCGGCTTTGTCCATTTGTAACCAAGCTTACGGCTAACATAAATATCTGTGCCTCCAAAGCCTCCCGGCATATCGGAAATAAAATATAGCACTTTGCCATCGGGCGAAATAGATGGATGCCCTATGGAATATTCGTAATTATTGATTTCAAAAAGCTCAATGTCTTTCCAATTATCATTTGATAAAGTAGCAGTATAAATATTTAATTTGTTTACCCCTGCCGAGCTTTTTGTTGATTTACCACGTAAATAGTTGTTTCGTGTAAAATACACGAACGATTGATTTGCAGTAAACGATACAGGGCCTTCATGGTAACGCGAATTTATCCTATCGGAAAATGAGATGGCTTCGCGAAATTTATCTTCGTATCCTTCGTAAGAATAATATAGGTCGAGATAAGGTTCACCTGTCCATCCAAATCTCCTTTTCGTTTTAGAGTCCCCATTCCGGGCAGAGGAAAAAACAATACCGTTCTTATAAAAAACAGCACCAAAATCGGAATACGGGGAATTTATATTCAAATTGAATATTTTATAATTTATCGAATCGTCATATAAAAGCAATTCTAC
>JAYENH010000200.1:0-4258 GCA_034721995.1 Bacteroidota bacterium | reverse complement strand
TTCGAGCTTTCGTCAGGAAATTATCCATATAACAAAAAGCAGTGGCAAAAAAAGCTTCCGCATTTTTATTACATTAGTAAGGACGAAGTTTACAAGGACATAGAAAAAGACGGGCCAATTGAAATGCAATTCGAAAAAGAATGATCCGGGAAATTAAAATATCTCAATATTCAACAATTATATATAGCATAAAAATTCCTCTGTTTATATATAAATTATTATTGTAATGCAAACGTAATCTATTTAGTAAAATTGTCAATACATCCATCGTTTTTCATCTGCTTAAAATATCACAGAAAGCCGGGCATTTTTCATTTCCCGGGTTACACATTTTTCAGAAATGTCAATTTCCATTCACTGTGAAACTCTCCCGCGAAAAGCGGGACAAGCTGTGTAAAGCTCTGTGCTACTTTGTGGTTAATAGTTATGTGAAGTTTAACCACAGAGTTACATAGAGAAATCCCACAGAGATACACAGAGGAATAAGTGTAAACTACTTTTGTTGATAAATGAAAATTGCCGAATTTATTGTAATAAAAAAAGAGTAACAAGAGAAAACTGCTTTCTGCCAAACAAACGAAACCTTCGCCTGATGAATTGTATAGTCGTAGTGCGACTCCAATTTGCGTCCCAACTTGTGCGCCTCATATTATCATATTGCCACAATATAAGATACTGCAAATGTTGTCTGTAATTTGTATTTAGTCCAAAATCTCAGGCAACTCCACGAAAAAGCTGCTTCCTTCTCCCAATTTGGTTTTGAACTTGATTTTACCTCCGGCAAGTTCGATGGTGTTTTTGGCTATTGCAAGTCCCAGTCCCATGCCGCTGCTTTTTGTTGTGAAATTGGGTTGGAACAATTTTTCCTGAATCCCAGTCGGTATCCCGCTTCCATTATCTTTTACTTCAACAATAAAAGTGTTTGCCTGCATTTGTATATTTATTTCGATTTTTGCCTTTTCTCCGTCGGGAACTGCCTGGATACCATTTTTTATCAGGTTAATAAACACACCCTGCATTTGTTTGCTGTCGACAAAAACCATGGCACGGGCTATAGTATTCAGATTCAACCCGAATTCAATATCATCCTTTCTGAAAAGCTCAGTTACCTTTTTGATAACATCGCACAAATCGACACGGCTGTTTTTGGCTTTTGGTTTTTCGGCAAAGCTTGAAAACTCGGTTGCAATCGACGAGAGCACATCAATTTGAGTAATGAGGATTTCTGAAATCTTATTGAATCTTTCCGGTAAATCGGGGGAATTTTCTTTTACGGTTTTTTGCAGATGCTGCAAATGAAGCCGCATAGGGGTTAAGGGGTTTTTTATTTCGTGGGCTATTTGTTTTGCCATTTCGCGCCAGGCACTTTCGCGTTCCGATTTTGCCAACAGGTCGGCACTTTTTTGCAACTCTTCCGTCATTCGGTTGTAATCGTTTATCAGCCTCCCAATTTCGTCCTGGCTGTGATATTTTATTTTTTCGCTGGGTTTGCCAAGCCGCATCTCGTTCATTTTTTCCTGTATAAGCCGCAGGGGGTGGGTAATTTTGTTTGTGATAAAAATGGTAATCAAAATGGTAATCAAAATCAGCAATACATAAATATTAATAATAGCTGTGATAAGACCGGCTATTTCTTTTTTCAACTGTTTTTGTTTCGCAAAATAAGGCAGGTTTAAATATGCAAGCACCTTATTCTGATTGTTGGAAAACGGAACATAAGCCGACAAAAAAATCAAATCGCTGATTCTTTCCTCTTGAACAAATTTTGCTTTTTGTATAAAGTGTAACTGTCGGTAGGCTTCGGTATTCATTTTGGTGCTAATCAGCGCATTTTCAAAAATACCGGGCCGCGACGAAGCCAACAGTTTGCCACTTAAATCGTAAACATTAATATCGGTATAAAAAACATTAGAGAATTTTACGAGCAGATAGGACAGGTATTCCTGCATCGCTATATCAATCTTTTCTTCGTTGGCCAATTTGTGCTCCAATTCAACAAGCACCGATTGGATTTTTTCGCTGATGTTTTCGTAATGCCTTGCATTGTATTGTTTTATATTGAAATATATTGTACCTGCCCCAATAAGCACAAGAGAAAGCAGCATTACCAACACCATGCTTATCTGGATTTTGTTTTTAAAGCCAAACCTGAATTCGATAATTTGCTTTGGGAAGCGATAAAAAAACATAACCAGGGTAAATATCAGATGAAATAGTACGAATATATACGATAGTAATATAAATAAATCAAGTAACGAGCGAGTTGGATTACTAACTACAATCATGCTATTTTTATCGATACGATAAATTAAATGCCCGAAATCGTCTAACTCTAAAAAAGCATATTCTTCATCATTATTCTGATAAATCGAACTTGAAAGGCTGTATTCGTATTCGCCCGACTGTGTGACTAAAACACCATCTTTATATTTTGCATAAGAGTAAGTTGTAATTGGTTTGGTGCTTTTATTCTTGTCCTCAATCAGCAATTCGGGATAGCCCAGAATTTGCTTTTGCAGTTTCGAATTCAAATCAATAAAAAGGCTTACTCTAAACGAATCGACAGGATGATAGTAATTTAACTCGCCAAGATAAGAAATGCGCCCGTTCGAGTTATCAAGAAAAAAGAAATTGCTGCCCGGAACATTTATCCCCGTAGCGGCAATCATTTCATTAAAAAAATCGCGGCATACACGTAGCTCACTACTATTTTCTACAAGGATACTATCGTAAGCCCCACATACAAAAAGCTGTAAATCATACTTCTCCCAATATGCGTTAAAATATTCTTTTTCTAAATATTCGTTTAATGTTAAGCTCTGCTGCCCGGGATAAAATAAAATATCGATCAACAAAGAATCGGATTTTATTTCGCTGTTGAGTACTTCAAAAAATGTTTCGGCAAGGGGATCGCGTTCGGTAGCAAGGCTTACAGCCATCACTTTTTTAATTTCCTGTTCTTTCGATTCAATCGTATTTTTAATCCTTAGACTTGCATACATCGATACAATCAGAAGAAAAAATACTAATGTTGAATAACTCAATTTCCATTTCAGGAAACGGATAATTGCGGCCGACACCATAAATATAAGTAAAAACAGAAGTGCGTAAATATTTATGCTGTTTTCTATATTGATAGTAATCAGCAATAAAAGAAACCATAAGCCGGAAATAATCCCGATAAATGCTTTGAACGAAAAAACTTCGGTGGCATATTGTATAAATTTATCGGCAATCAGAGCAAACGAAAACAATAAAAAACTGATAATAAGATAGCCTGTAAGTGAATATGTTGTTACCGTAAAAATCCTGTACAACTCAAAATTAATTGTCGAATTCATTATCAGGCTTTCTACCAAACTATCAATCAGGATAAAGAAAACAAAAACGGCAATCAACAATCCGCTAACAATAAGTTTTGCCACGATTTTTTTTGATTCTTTTATCTTGTTGTAATAAACATTGTTGCGGGTTAAAAAGTAAACTGCTATAAGAATAAAAAATGAGTTGAACAGAAAATCGCCAAGCGACGAAAACAAAACTGATTTGCCAAAATGTTGTGGGTCGAACAATTCTAATTCGTAGAAAACCGAAGGGAAATGAAATTTTATCATACCAAACCTTACAACAAAAAGAATAGCGATAAAAACCCGAAGCCAGTTGGCCGATTGGCTTTCGGAATATTTTTGAGAAAAAGAATTACTGAAAAACAGCAGAAACAAGAACAATGCAATAGCGTAAAATATTGAAGGTATAATTGGTTGGGAATTGCCGGAATGATTTTTACTGACAGCAGAAAGCTTAAAAAGCCGATCCCCATTATTATTACTAATCGAGTTCTCATCGCCGGATAAATCGAATAGTAATTGTACGGATGGGCGGGTATCGAAATCCTGAGCAAAAGAATTGTGCAACAGATTGTTCTCGTAAGGATATTCGTATTTTATTATTATCAGGCCAATAATCCAGTAACCGGCCTGCTCCATTTTTTTTACATAACACCACGAGTTTCCAAGAAAAACTACTTCGTTGCCAATGTCAGTATTATTTATTAATTCTTGTGTTGGCAGGGAATTGTCCGACCAGTATATAAGGCTGTATTCCTTTGTCAGAAACAATTCGAAACCATTTTCTTTCAATTCCGGTTCCAGGTTTGATGCCTCGGCCATGAACCATTTGTTTTCATTTTCTTCGTGCAGGTCATGCACAACTTTTTTCATAACATTTTCGAGCCGTGTTTCTTTTTCAGAAAACACCG
>JAYENH010000199.1:0-4259 GCA_034721995.1 Bacteroidota bacterium | reverse complement strand
GGCCCGTACCCTGATTTGAGATGCTTATTTCTACTGAACCGACAACCCCCGATCCGTCGGCAGCCGTGGCAAAGACCCATACTGTTCCGTTGCCGGAAGGGGTTCCTGTTGATTGTAGTAAGCCATTTTGATCAATTGAAGCGGTGGTTGTACCATCAACAACACTCCATGTAAGTGTTTGGTTTGTAGCGTTTGTCGGTAGAATACTTGCGTTCATCTGAAGTGTTCCACCATCAATATTAATTGTGGTAGCATTACCTGTACCGTACACTGTTATGTCGGTAATTAATATGCTTGTAGGCACAAATTGAGCAAAATATGTAAGTCCTTGGCCAATATATGTGTCAGTATTTGTTTGTGTGTTTATTCTTGCAGTTTCAGCAGCTATTGAAAGGACTTTCCCTGTGCCTTTTTCAATATATATACTATTGTAACAGGTGTCGAAATCATAACCGGTTGGTCCCATTCTATAGATTGAGTCAGCCGAAGGGGAAGGAACAAGGGCATCAGCATAATAGAGAGTGGAGTATGACCAAAGCATTGGGGTATATGTGAAAATGGGATTACCGGAAACTACGTCAAGCTGAGGAACTCCATCAGAATATACTCCATCATCAACATGCGATTGAGCCTGGTACACCTCAATTCCCAGATAATCATATACGAAGTCGCCTGTACTAAAACTATCAGGAGCACCCCCATATCTATCATATAAAAAGTCAAGGCCCTGTAACCAGAACATTCCGCCATTATCAATATAATCCTTGATATGCTGATTGTCTGAATCATTTCCATTCCAAAACGACAAACCGGCACCATCGTTTCCTGTGTACCAAATAACAAGGTCAAACCCACTCATATAGGCATAAGTTGGGCTTCCTCCTTGTGCAACTGTACCATAATTGGTATATGAAACACTATTATTGGTCAGTGCTGTTTGTATTTTAACAACACGGCTTGGATCATAACCATTGTCGTCGACGAGTAAAATCGACATTTGAGCCATGCTACCGGAATTAAAAACGAATAATAATGTAATAATCAAAAATACAGGAGCTTGTAATATTTTTTTCATCAGTTTATAATTTTATATAATGTTTAGTTAGAACACCCAAAATACGATACAGGCAATTCATTACAAACCCGAATAATCATAATCGTGTTTGTTTAACCTCCTGTTAAGGATGCTTTATGCTATTATATTATTTAACAAAAACTTCAATTTTTGACCAAAACCCTGCGGTCTAAAATCAGATAATAGGCTGCTATATTCTGAGTATTTTTTGGCACAACGAGTCTATCGTTTTGTGTAGAGGTACTATTCCTTATTGAATTCTTTGTTTGAATCGAAAGACTTTTTAAAACCATAAGCAGTAGCCAGGCCAATAAAAATTAGCATCCCTCCGCCAATTGGTGCGCCACCGCCTGGTGGATTTTCGTTATTACTACTTCCGTGCTCACCTGGAGGTTGGGGCTGTGCGATGATATTATTTCCAAGTGCAAATACAAAGATAATTGTCAGGGAAAGTATTATTTTTCTTAAGGTGTTCATATTTTAATGATTTTAAAGTTTCTTTTATTTGATAAAAACTTTTTCGGAAACTATAAGGCCGTTTTGCATTACTATGTCAACAAAATAGATTCCGGTATTTAGATTAGTTGAAATTCTTTGGAGACTTGTGCCATTAAGTTTTTGATTGTAAACTGTTTGTCCTATAACATTTCGAACCACAATTGCATCAGACAACATATTGACATTCATGCTCCTTACATAGATTTGATCGTTATTACTATAAATTAAAACACTGTTTTCCTGATTGTTCAGATCATTTATTTCGGTAGTTCCATTAAAATGCAAAACAAAACGATTGGGGGCATTTTGTGGGCTTGCCTGAAATGTATAAGAGTTCACAACAGAAAGATTTGTCATCTGATTGGTTAATAAATCTTCAAGATAAAGCTCTCCATCCATAACTACATTATTAATTTCCACTTTAATAGTATAATCGCCTACAGAATGAACTACAATATTTAAAGGAATTAATTTTTCATTAACAAATGTCGGGATAATATTGTATGAGAATTCTTCTTGTGCGGGGCTAAGGGTATACATTTGTGGGGAGTAATAACCAAACAGTTTATGCGAATCAAATTCAATATCATATTCCTCAGTGGCATTATCATCAAAGGATAATAGAGTGTAATCGCAAAATGAATTATTTCCCCCGAATAGTTTAAGCTTTAGTGTATTTTGCATGGTATATGATTGTTTATACCAGTCTTGTCCACTATGTACTCTTGCATCGGCAGGTAATGTAATTGTATTAGTCGCATCAACTACCTCAACAAAAAATCCCTGGGTGGAAGGTATTATATTAGCGGCATCTCCAGATAGTGTATTAACTGCATAATAATTTCCATCACTCTCATCATAAATCTGTGGAACACTAACATCTGTTACAGTCCATGTACCTGCGCTCCAATCCAGGGCACTTGCAAAGGGGTTTCCAAGACAATGCCATTTCCCGGCATCGGCAGTCATATCGGTGTGTGTTACATCCGACACGTTTAATACACCGGTAAAATCTTTTGTATCGGTTACATCCCATGCTGTAAGATAACCTGTGCCCGGAATTATTTGGGTTGGGTCGCCGGCTTTATGGTTCTTCCATACATTATTAGATTCATCCCATCTATATAAATCATCATTTGTCCCAGGGTTAAACTCCGAACCGTCAATTGTAAATGTTGCAACCGGTGAACCAAGTAGATGCCATCCATCATCATTACCTGTATGTCCTGTTATTTGTCGTTCAACAGTGGCATCAACGCTTGCTGTGCTTTGTATTAGCGAACCCTGATCTGTTGCATTTGATTCTATTACCAGGCCGGTAGTTCCGGCATTGTTGGTTAGGGTTCCGGTAGCAGTGGCTTCACCCCCTGCAGGAATAGTAAGTGTATATGTTGCAGGTATTTCAAATGTACCATCTACTGTAAGAGGAGCTGTTCCAATATTCATGTTTGAGCCAAGTGTAAGAGTATAGGAAGAGTTTACCTGAATATCTTCAGGCGTAAATGTACCACTGTTAGTAAATGTTCCGCTATAACCACTTCCTGATATTGGCCCAAAGCGCAGGTATCCTGTCCCGGCCCCATCTGCTTTTAATGTAGTACCAACCGATTGACTATAGCCGGCATTACATACGAAATAACAATTGTTATCACCACTCGTTAAATTTAAAGTCCCACCCTGGATATCAACATCTCCTGCAATATCAACAATTGGATCATCACCGGCAGTTCCTGTTAGCCTGAATTCATAAGAATTTGTATTGCTTAGGGTAAAATCACCATCAATATTTGTTAATGCTCCACTAAAATAAACATTACTTGTTTGACCCGTACAGTTCCAAGTAAAATTACCAAATTCCTGATCTGTATGGTAGGTACTTGTCATGTCACCTCCGATAGCCCCGGTTATTTCGCAAGTAGAATTATCATCCCAGATTGCTTGTGGAATATATTTATTCGTACCTGCCAGTTCAAATTTTCCTCCGCTATTAAATGCAAATGTGCCGGTATATGAAATTGTAGCCGTACCTTCTTTTCTGAGGGTTCCGTCAATTGTAAGGTCAGTTCCTGTACCATTACTTATTGTTAAAGTATTTCCGGTACTAACTGTTACCTGCCCTCCTGATGCAATTGTAGTTTGGTCAATATCTACATCAGCACTGACTGTAATGGTATGCCCATTTAATATTGTGATATCATCGTCGTAATCGCTTGGTGTTAATGCTGCATCCACCCAATTAGCAGCTCCAGTATTGTCATATTCCCAGCTTGAAGAAGCATTCCAGTTACCAGTTGTTTTTGAACGATATTCGGGGCGAAGTAATTTTCCACTTTCAACTTCACCAACGAGGTAATCGGCAGAAGAAATATTATGTGAAGTGATTGTTCCTGCATATCCAACTCCTGAAATATAAGTTGGTGTGTTTGCCTGATCATTAAAATGCATTAAGAATACGGTATTTGCATCGCTGGTATACTCCTCCTCGTGAGTTGATAGTTGCATTGCACTCGTAGCCCTTTCAATATCAGAAATGCGAACTTCATCTATTTGACCATTAAAATAGTTTGAGTAGCCTCCTGAATATCTTGCTGCAATATTTAAGTTATTAGTGGATGTTGCCAGGTTCCATGCCCCCGTGCTATTATCCACTTCAGTCCCGTCAACATACAAACGGGCCGTTGTACCA
>JAYENH010000198.1:0-4263 GCA_034721995.1 Bacteroidota bacterium | reverse complement strand
GACAACGCGATGTATCAGACATCCAACTATGTTGCTCAGAAATCGTTGTATCTTTTTCGGCGAATGATGTTTTTTTAAACACTTCATTTATCGTCCGCTTTAAACCGTTTTCAATCACAAAAACATTAAAAACATAAAAACCCGAAACAAGTAAAACAAAAAGAATTATAAACCGCTCGATACTCATGCTCGAAAAAAAAGCTGCGATAATAGCAACAATAACACACGATTTCAATAACTCCATCATATTTATATGATAAGTAATTTCGAGTTTTTTCTTTATCGCAAAACTCAGCTTTATCGCATAAGGAATTTTAAATAAGCTATTTCTGCTTATAAAAGAAATACTATCGGTTTCTTTTTCCAATTTTTCGAGATTATAGTTTTGCAGCCTGTCGAAAAATGTATTAATAATTGTTACTTGTTTCGGATTAACATCATCAGCTAATTCAAAATTATTCTTTACTGTTTTCGTAGCCGGAAATCCCATATATCATCGTTTTCATTATAGAACACATAGAACTGTTATGTGGTTCATTTCTTATACCGGTAATGCCCAATAATTTGGAAATCGAACAAAACATCTTCCAGTACCTGTCCTGCCCCGATATTATGTACAATCAGACAACGTTTTTTATCTGCCGATTTTTTATCAACAACAATTCCTATGTGGGTTATTCCTTTGCCAAGATCCCAACAAACTATATCACCCGGTAAATAATCACGGGAGTTTCCAGTAATTTGCTTTTCGCTGCCCTGTCTTTCAAAAAATCTCATCAGGTTTGGAACCCTGCGATGATCAATATTTGTGTCGGTTTTCGATAGCCCCCAATTCTTTGGGTATTTGGCGAAATTAGCCTTCATATCTTCATGTACTTCTATTTGAAGATCGATTCCCAAAAAACGATAAGCCCTGATAACTACATCGGTACAAACACCAATATTAACAGGTACATCACCATTTGGATAATCTATTTTATAATAACCCGAATTGTAAATAACATTTTGTTTGGTAAGGCTTATTGCCTCATCCGATAGTTGCAGAAAAAAATCACCTTGCGAAAATCCTGTTCCTGAAAAAAGTAATAGTAAAAAGATATATATTAACTTCATTCAGAAAATAACGGAAATTATAGCATGATATTTTAAGAATACAAGAAATTTATCAAGCTTGAAAAAATGCTATTCTGGTAAAAATATTACTTTTGATGTCTATAATATTAACCAATAACAAAACTGAAAATTATGAACAAAAACAAATTCTTATTATTAATTTTTATTTCTATTTTCTCTTTTCAGGCAATGTCGCAGGACGAAGCCCGTTTACTCAGGTTTCCTGCTATTAACAACAATCAGGTTGTTTTTACTTATGCCGGCGATTTGTATAGTGTTCCAATAAGCGGTGGCGAAGCCCGCAAACTCACAAACCATAACGGTTTCGAGATGTTTGCACATTTTTCGCCCGATGGCAAAAACATTGCCTTTACCGGCCAGTACGATGGGAATACCGAAGTTTTTACTATCCCTTCGGAAGGTGGCGAACCTAAAAGACTGACCCACACTGCCACTTTAGGTCGCGATGACGTTTCGGACAGGATGGGTCCGAACAATATTGTAATGGCATGGGAACCAGATGGAAAAAACATAATTTTCCGTTCACGTAAACAATCGTTCAATTCTTTTAAAGGCCAGCTTTATAAAGTTTCAACAAATGGAGGAATGTCTGAAGAACTACCTTTGCCAAGCGGGGGCTTTTGCTCTTATAATAATGACGGCAGCAAATTAGCTTTTAACCGTGTTTTTCGCGAATTCCGCACATGGAAATATTACGAAGGCGGAATGGCCGACGATGTATGGATTTATGATTTCAAAAGTAAAAAAACTGAAAATATCACAAACAACAAGGCTCAGGATATTTTCCCAATGTGGTACAATAATGAAGTGTATTTCCTGTCTGATCGCGACCGTACTATGAATTTGTTTGCCTACAATACAAGCACAAAAAAAACAAGAAAGGTTAGTAACTTTACTGAGTATGATATTAAATTTCCAACTATTGGGGGAGATAAAATAATTTTTGAAAATGCAGGCTATTTATATGTTTTCGATATCACTGCCCAAAAACAAACAAAATTAAATATCAGTATAAAAAATGATTTTCTCTATAGCCGTAAAACTTTAATAGATGCTTCGAAAAGTATCCGTAGCACTGATATTTCTCCAAATGGCAAACGTTTGGTTTGTAGTGCAAGGGGCGAAGTTTTTTCGATACCTGTAAAAGAAGGGATTACCCGCAATTTCACCAATTCGGCAGGAGCACATGATCGTGATGTAACCTGGTCGCCCGATGGAAAACACATTGCATACCTATCTGACAAGAGCGGCGAATATGAGATTTATATACAAAAACAGGATGGTAGCGAAGATGCCGTTCAGCTTACAAAAAATGCCGACACTTATAAATATTCAATCGAATGGTCGCCCGATAGCAAGAAGATACTTTTTAGCGATAAAATGCTTAGGTTGCAATATATTGATATCAAAAGTAAAAAAGTTACACAGGTATATAAATCAAAAATATGGGAAATCAGAAGCTACAATTGGTCGCCCGACAGTAAATGGATTACCTTCTCGAAGCAGGCAAAAAACAGAATGTCGATAGTTTCAATTTATGAGCTTGCAACAAAAAAGATAACAGATGTAACTGATAACTGGTACAATTCATCGCAGCCTTCGTATAGCAGCGATGGCAAATATTTGTTTTTTACTTCGAACCGAGATTTTAACCCGATATATAGTGCTACTGAATGGAACCATGCCTACAGAGATATGTCGAAAATATATTTTGTTACCCTGGCAAAAGATACCCCTTCGCCGTTTGCCCCCGAAAACGATGAGGTTGAAATAAAGTCGGATGACGAAGATAAAGCAAAGAAAAAAGACAAGGACAAGAAAAAAGACGAAGAAAAACAGAAAGATATTAAAGTTGATATTGATGGTATAGGCAATCGTATTGTGGCTCTTCCTCTTGGTGCATCAAACTATTGGAGTGTCAAAGCCATCAACAATAAGGTTTATTACAACGAACATTCATCGGCAAAAAAAATTACAAGCCTAAATATGTTCGATCTGAAAAAGAAAAAGGAAACCGAACTGGGCACAAAAATGGGCTATGGTATTTCGGCCAATAACAAAAAAATGTTGGTACACAGCAAAGGAAAATATTATGTTATCGACCTGCCATCGTCAAAAATAAAACTTGATAAAAATGTTGATGTATCGAACATGAAAGTTTGGATAAATAAAGATAAAGAATGGAAACAGATTTATAATGAAAGCTGGCGGCAGATGCGCGACTTTTTTTACGATCCTGACATGCACGGCGTTGACTGGCCAAAAATGCGCGATAAATATGCTGCCCTGTTACCCTATGTTAACCATCGTGCCGACCTGAATTACCTGATTGGAGAATTGATTGGAGAACTATCGGTTGGACATGCTTACGTTAGTGGTGGCGACAAACCTAAGCCCAAAAGGATAAAAACCGGTTTGCTTGGTGCTAAAATCAGTAAACATTCATCAGGGTATTTTATTATTGATGAAATCCTAAAAGGGGCTAACTGGAGTAAAGCATTGCGCTCGCCTCTTACCGAAATGGGTGTAGATGCCTCGGAAGGAGATTTCATTATTGCCGTGAACGGCCAATCGACAAAGGAGATGCCCGACTTATATTCAGCTCTTGTAGATTGTGCAGGCAAGCAGGTAGAGCTTACTTTTAACGAAAAACCAAATAGCAATTCAGATAGAAAAAGCCTTGTTATACCCATTGCAGATGAAGCATCTTTATACTACTATAACTGGGTACAGAACAATATTGAGAAAGTAAACAAAGCAACTAAGGGACAGGTTGGTTATATACATATTCCTGACATGGGAGCCACAGGCCTTAACGAATTTGTAAAATATTTCTATCCTCAATTAGATAAAAAGGCTTTAATTATTGATGACCGTGGTAATGGTGGTGGCAATGTTTCGCCAATGATAATAGAGAGATTGAAGCGAGAAATTACACGATCAAATATGTCGCGAAATGCAACTATTCCCGGACAAACACCTCGTCAAATGTTGCTTGGCCCAAAAATCTTATTAATTGATAATTATTCTGCTTCGGATGGGGATTTATTCCCTTATTCTTTCAAGAAACATAAACTCGGAAAAGTAATTGGAGTTCGCTCATGGGGCGGTGTTGTTGGCATTCGTGGT
>JAYENH010000197.1:0-4277 GCA_034721995.1 Bacteroidota bacterium | reverse complement strand
TTGAGTGAAAATATAGTGGTAGAATTTATTAACAAATGAAACTTGTACTAACGCTATTAGTCCGCGACGAGGAAGATATTATCCGTGAAAACATACTCTTTCATCTCAATCAGGGTGTAGATTTTATTATTGCTACTGATAATAATTCTGTTGATTCAACTCCTGATATTTTGCGGGAATTTGAGAAACAAGGTGTCCTTCATTTAATTAATGAAACTCAGGATGATTACTCGCAAGCTATATGGGTTACACGCATGGCACGAATGGCTGTTAATTCTTATGGTGCCGATTGGGTAATCAACAGCGATGCCGACGAATTTTGGTGGCCACAAACAGGGAACTTAAAGAAAACCCTGAAACAAATACCGGCAGATGTTTCGGTGTTGAAAATCGAGCGCAACGATTTTATTATCAGAGATTATTATGATTCATGCTTTTACGAGAGGATGATCTACAAAAAATCAATAAGTTTAAATCATCTTGGGAAACCGCTTCCACCGAAAGTTTGTCACCGTGGTTTTGCCGATGTTATTGTAAAGCAGGGTAATCATGGCCTGGTTTTTCCCGAAAATGCCAATACAATAGAAACCGGCGAAATTGAGATATTCCATTTCCCGATGCGGTCATTTGCACAATTCGAGAATAAAATAAAACTTGGTGGTGCTGCTTACGGGCGAAACACAAAACTTAATAAGAATGTGGGAAACTGTTGGCGGATGCTATACAATCAACAACAAAAGGGTGGGTTTAACGACTTTGTAAATGCCCATACTTTTTCTCAATCAGAAATTGAAAGCAAATTAAATAATGGTGATTTAACAATTGACCCCCGGTTAAGAGATTATTTAATTTCGATATCAGGAAGGTGACGGGTCATTGGAAGAATCCTGTTTCAGAATTGAATCACTGGAAAGGCAGCAAATCGAAGCCTCGCCAAAAGGAAGGGATGTTATAAATAAAATGGCTGAACTAAGTATTGGAAACAAACAATCGTTGCTAACAAATGAATTCATAATTAGAACTATAAAGAAATGAACACAATAAAACGTCTTGTGTTAAGCAAACTTGAAAGTACTCAGCGTGAAGGACTACTGAAATATCTTACTGGCAACTATAAATTCTTATCAATTGACTGGATTAAACAAAAGTATTGGTATTTGTTGACCTGTATACTTTCTTCAAAAGAGTTGTTTAGTTTAATTTATGCTAGGAATTTATGGGGTAATGATGAATCTGTTTCAGGTCCAGGCTCAACCCTGCATGCAACCAATAAAATAAGAGATACTTTACCAAGATTGTTCAATCGTTTAGAAATCAAGTCTATTTTGGACATTCCTTGTGGCGATTTCAACTGGATGAAACATATAGCATTAGGAAATATTCATTATTTGGGAGCCGATATTGTACCTGAACTTATTGAAAAGAATCAGCAACTTTATAGAACTAAAAATAGAGATTTTATTACCCTTGACATAATCACCGATAAACTACCCAAGGTAGATATTGTTTTTTGTCGTGATTGTTTAGTTCATTTAAAAAACCAAGATGTGATAAAAGCACTATCTAACATAAAAAATAGTGGGACTACTTATTTGCTTACAACCCAATTTCCAGACCATAAAACAAATAGTGAATTAAGTACAGATTACTGGCGACCTATCAATCTGGAAGAAAAACCATTTTCTCTACCTCCACCCATTTTATCAATCCTCGAAGGCCATTATGAGCCAGGTTATGCCGATAAAAGTCTGGGGTTATGGAAAATTGAAAATCTGCATTTTTTTTGATGAACATACTGCATATTACTAGAGAAAGGGGTAGCGATATTCGTTATGGCATTAGAAAAAGTTTGATTCCTATAATTGAAGCATTCAAAGCAAAAGGACATCAGGTTGAAATATTTGATCATAAGCTTTCAACTCAAATATCCTCCTCAAAATTTGAACTGTGGCTTGAATCAGTTTACCTTAGATTTATGCATCGCAAATTTAGGGAAGAAGGAGAGTTAGCATGGCAAATTCTTATTGAGAGGGTTATTATTGGGCGCAAAGCAGCAAAATATGCAGCCGTCAAAAACATAAGCCATGTTCATTGCCATGACCCATTGCTGGGATATACATATTCATTATTTGCATTTTTTTATGGAGCTACTAAATGTTGGGGATATACTGCACATGCTTTTGGCCGTTATGTTAAACTACGAGTAGGAATAACAAGCAGCAAAAAATCAATTTTTGCTTTGCAAAGATGGGAAAAAAAGGCAGCTCTCAATGCAAAATGGGTTTTTGCTCCTATAAAAATCGGGTTAACACAAATGATGTACGACCTTTCTTTAAAAACCCTTCCCAGCAATTGGCATTTTGTTCCGCATGCGGTAATAAAGAAAACAGGAAACAGAAACCTTTGCCGTAAATCATTATACCTTGAGGAAGATCAAAAACTATTGCTTGGCGTAGGTCAATTAATACCAATGAAGCGTTTTTCATTATTATTGGAAGCAATCGTATTATTACCTGATTCATTGAAACCATATGTTTTAATTTTAGGAGAAGGCCCAGAGAAAGAAGCGTTAAAATTACAGGCTGAACAACTAGGCCTATCTGAAAGATTTGAAATAAGAGTAACAGACAACATTGGGAAATTCTTCTCTGCAGCAGATATTTACATCAGTGTTTCCTCAACCGAATCCTTTGGAATGGCAAATTGTGAAGCAGTGCTTGCAGGTGTCCCTTCTGTATGCACAGCAGTTGATGCAATACCAGAATTGTTAAGCCAGTGCGCTGTGATGATAAATGATAAGCCGGTAGATATTGCCTTTGCACTTATGAAACTATTGACTTCTGAGCCTGAAAGGAATAATTTGGTAAAACAAGCAAATAGCATTAGTCGTTTGTGGCCTGACCAAAACAAAATTGCATTGATGATGGAGCAGATTTATGAAAGATGCAAAACATAAAATGATATGGAAGTGGAAAAAACAATAGAAACTAAACATGGTACTTTTCATTTTCGTTCTTACAACGATAAGGATGAAGATAAAGTAATAGAATTATGGGAAGCTGCCTTTTTAACAAAAATGGACAGAAAGGTTTGGCGATGGAAATTTCATAACAAGCCTTTTGGAAGGCAAATAATGCTATGTTTTACTGAAGAGGGGTTGCCAATAGCCATGTATGCGGGTATCCCCTTTCATGCTAATTTCAATGGGCAGGATATAAAAATGACCCAACTCATTGATAATATGTCGCATCCCGATTACAGACAAGCTACCAATGGCCGTAAAGGTTTGTTTATACAAAATGCAGAGCATTTTTTTGATGTATATGGAGGATTTAATTATGGGTTTTCTGGGAAAAAACATTTCCGATTGGGGAATATATTTCTAGGTTACAGTATGGTTACCGATGGTGGAGTTTATCTTTATGCCAATATTAATAAATTGAAAAACCGTATTTTACCTTTTTTTGGATCAGTAAATACTATATCTGTTGCAACAGAAGATTTTGACAAATTGTGGGAAGGTGCTAAACCGTATTATCCTTTTTCTGTAAAACGAAACCGGAAATTTATCCAGTGGCGTTTTTTTGAACATCCAAATCACAAATACACCATATATGCCTATAAAAACATGATGGGTAAAATGTTGGCTTATGCCGTAGTTTCCGTTAAGGATAACGCAGCAACTATTGTTGATGTGTTTGCATTGCCACACAATAGGATAATCAGGGCATTGTTACAGAAAATCAGCAAAAATCTATTGGCAAAAGGAATTCCAACAATGCAAATATGGATATCCAAAAAACACTTTATTACCGAATGCCTGATACAACTTGGTTTTGAAGTAAAAGAAGAACCCCTTGGAATTGTTCCAGCAGGCGTCAGCTTTGATAAAAAGCTGGATATTGATTTTGCCATAAAAAACATTTATTACACCATGGGAGATGGTGATTTGTTTTAATAAAAACATTCAGAAATAACTAATTCATGCAAAAACAGGAAAGCGATTTTGTACCTTACACATCTGTTAAAACAGTTGCCAAAGGAAAAGCCATAATTTTTGCCCCTCACCCCGACGATGAGGTTTTTGGCTGTGGCGGTGCTATCATTAAGCATGTACAACAAGGCGATGAGGTTAAAGTTGTAATTGTTACAGATGGTGGTTTCCTGATTAGCAAGCAGCAAGATAAATCAGAATATAAAGAAATTAGAAAAGAAGAATCGCGTAATGCTGCAAAAGTACTGGGCTATGGTGGGCCTGAGTTTTTGGGTTATACTGA
>JAYENH010000196.1:0-4282 GCA_034721995.1 Bacteroidota bacterium | reverse complement strand
CAAAGATTTGGGAAAAGGTAATTGGAGGCGGAAGCTGGAAGTCCGAATACGGAAAATCAAAGCAGCGTATTGACAGCATTGATAGTTGGTTCTTTTCTGCTTACATTCGTTATTCTCAATCAACAATTGGCTATTCGTCTGTAAACTTCAAAATATCAAAGACTTTTGAAGTTGAACAAATTATTTGCCCAACTTTACAAGCCTAATAATTTCCGCTTTTTCGGCACTAGAAAAACGGGCAAAATAAACGCCTGGTTTAAGTTCTTTCGGATTCCACAGTATTGATTGCTCTCCTTTTTGTTCAATAGAAATAATATGCCTGCCCTGAATATCAAAAATATCGATCTTAATTTTTCCTGAAGTTGAAATATCGGATTCGAAAACACAACTTGTATGAAATGGATTGGGGTAGACTGAAAAACTTTTAGTTTCATCTCTGTTAATTTCATCGACCGAAACAAAAAGCGATTGGATAACAGGTAAGGTAACATAATCGATCCAGGCGGCATCTGATGCTGTCGAAACAGAATAATCTTTTTCGTAGCACCATCGTAATACATGTGGGCCGGTACCCAGTGTGAAAGATTCGTGGCTCCAGTCGTCGTTGCCTTCCCATTCATCAAGCATTACACCATCGACATAAAAGCGAAGAAAATCGTAGGTTGGTTCAGACGACACCTTTTTGTAAAATCCCAAATCGCCTTCGTCTGCTACATCAATTTCATAAATCAAACTCGACTCTTCGTTATGGGTAATATATCCCGAGCGGGAAGAATAAACTCCTTCATAAACAATAGTATCGTCGATTATCCACGGGGCATCACCTCCAAACAACCATCCAAATGAATTGAGATTGCCCATTTCAAAATTGTCGCCAAGAAACTGTAAGGGCAGGTATTTCATATCGCTCGACGAATAAGAATAATTGGCCAAAAATGCAACTTGCAAATCGGTAACCACACCGGCCAGGCTCGACACATACACTTGTAATATAACAGAATCTACATGATTGGCGTTCAGCAATGAAATTGAATTAGAAGGGTTTTGAATCATAAAATAAGGATCGTTGCTCGAAAATGTAAGTGCAAGATTGCTGGCTTTTGTATCGCCAATGTTTTCGATATATACTTTAAGATTTGCCGATATTCCCGGTTCGAGATAGCCGGTAGCAGTATTTACTTTTACATCTTTTATTCTAATATCGGGAGCATAAACGGGTAATGTGAAGTTGCTTACAAAAGTGTCGTTTTGTGTAATAATATTTGTTTCAAATTCTATTTCAACATTATTGCCAATATGAGATGTAAGGACAAAGGTGAAAGCATTGTTCAGCCCAATTGTGTCATAAGGATTAACTATGCCAATATACTCTGAACTATCGGAAAACTGGATTTCAGGCAAAACCGAACCTATCGAAACAGATACATCAGAGAAAGAATTATTACTGATATTTCTTAAATCCATGCTCAATTGCACTTGTTCGCCCGCTTCAATAATATTGTCTCCATTGGCAAAAACTTCGATGTTTTCAATTAACAAATTGTTAACTCCCAAGGTAGAATAAATCATCTCTTTTTTACTTTCGATATTGGCAGCATCTTTTATTTTAATCCTCACAGGGACGGGGGCTTGCAGTTCGGTTGGGATTCCTTTTATCAAACCGTCGTCAGTACATAAAAGCCCATCAGGAACAAACGATGAAGCCATAGAAAAATGACAGCCTGAAGAAATATCAGATGAATCGTTTATGTTTGTATATTGAATTTGATTTGGATTTCCCTGATTGATTATTGATTTCCAATTTGCACCTGTGGGGATGTTCATTTCGCCATAGAAAAATTCCATGTCGCCATCAGGATAAATTTTCAAGCCAAAATCGACAGTATCGGCACTCGTATAATTCTTAAAAACCCCTTTCCATCGAAAATGAGCAAAACTTGTAGTTCCATCGTACCAAATCCTGTGTCCCTGCGAGGGATAGAAAATCAAGTCGGCATGAAAGGGCGCGATTTTTCCTATATAATTATTGAATAATTCGGAACTTACAAGATATGGCCAGTTAAGCGGATTCTCATCAAAATAAATAAATCCATCGTTATGAATTGTTATCTCGTTGTATACTTTGTCTGCAAAAGGAAAATCAAAATCAAGTTGAATTACAGCTGTTCCGTTATCGTTATTGCTTGTAGTAATATTTTGCTGATTAATGGCAGGATATGGCTGCTGAGAGTATTCTTCGGAATAATCACTGTCGAATTGAAAAAAATATGGCGAAACACCCGCTGTAGCATTTAGCTGGTTTTGGTACATTTGATTTACAGTGGCTTGTGGCAGGGTATCGCCAATAATTTGTGGAAAGGAGAAATTTGGCTCGTATACCATAGAAAAAACACTAAGGCCATTTTCTGTTAATGCTACGTTTACGTACGATGAAAAAGTTTCGATCCCTCCATTTGCATAATCTACAATAGAAAGCGACAATAATTGCCCGCTTGCGACATTTCCCGGATCATCTTCGTCGATTAGCAGAAAAAACCTGGCAGTATCTCCGTTTTGTTGATGGTTCAGCAAATCGGAAATATCAATTCCAAATTCGAGGCTTTTGTGAGATTCCAGGCTGCCACCCTGCATGTAATAATCGCCACCCTGATAGTTAAATACAGGAAACTCTTTGATATACTGTGGGTATATCAGGCTTGTATCGATCGAAATTCCAGCACTTACTTTTATCTTTTCCCTTGATGTGTGCTTTAAATACACCTTCATTGTAAGCAAAGGATTGCATGTTTTGCGGGTTTTTAAAACATAAGCGGCCTGATTCCAAATTCCGCCTTGTTGATTTGGAAAAGCCATGACACGGTACATCATATAGGCAAAACCATTATCGCCCCAGGCAGGCCCGCCGGCATAATTGTTTGCAAAGCGAAAAGCACCGATTTCCCAATCTTTCATGTTTACTGCCCCATCGCCATTTATATCAATGTTATTGGTGTATTGACCATCTCCATTGTAATCGTAGCAAATCGAATCGTTGTAACCTGCAATGGTCATGGCATGGTTGGAATAATTGGCCCATTGCACAACAACCGGTTTTCCTGCTTCGGGCGTGCCCGATGCCAGATAATTTAAAGATGGAACATTGGCATAGAAATTAGCTACGCCACCATCAACAGCACCTTCTAAGTGATCGTTTAGCCAATGCTTTAGAATAATTATTCCTTCTTCCGATCCCAGGTTTATCCTATACACACCATCTAAGCGGTTTTGCATAGCATTGTAATAAGTATCGTAACCATCGACCCAAACCCTTGCCATGCCCGATGGTATATACATACCACCATAAGTGGAAACGTCAGGCGTTCCAAATCCGCGTAGTACTTCCCATGTATCGAAAAAGCTGACCCCATGGCTGTATCCGCTGTTTGTGAAATTCCATGCAAAATGGGTTGGGTATTGATTTTCGGGCAAACTGCCATTTACGTTTCGCTCGTAGTTTATTTCGTAGGTAAAACCCTCGCCAATACCGCTTGCCTGGCCACATTCTAATTGTGCCTGGTTAAAAACCGGACGAAAATAAATCAGGTTCGAATTATCCAACACAGCAGGCAGGCTGTCGAAAAAGTTAGTTGTGTACAATTTGGGGAGATGTAGCTCGGGATAATTAACTGCTTTTAAAGAATCGACAACAGTAAGTTTATCTAACTTCTTATTATCAGAAATTGTAATTTGTTGTGCACAAACAGAATAAATCTGAAAACCCACAATCAGAAACAGGAAAAATACTTTTTGCATAAGACTTTTTTTTAGGCGATGAAAATACAAAAAAATTGAAATTGGGTAAATGTCCTTTTCTTGTTTGAGAAAATGCCAAAGCGCAATTTAAACTGCAAATACAAATCAGAACACGGATGACACAGATTGAGCTGATTTACACAGATTTTGAAACGGGAATAATGAGTTCACTCCGAAAAGTCTTTTAGCCGCTACTTTCCCGATATGCTTTGTTTTTGAGGACTTCGCTTAACTCAACCCGAACAACCCGGAACTGACAACTTTTTCAATATCCTTTCTGCCTGTGTTTATCGTGTTCGTCAAATAAAATATTAAGGTAGCTTTTGTAGCGGAGTTCGCTAATTTCCCCATCTTCAACTGCCGATTTTACAGCACAGCCCGGCTCATGGTTATGGGTGCAGTTATTATACCGGCACATAGGGGATATCCTGAAAATTTCGGGGAAAAAGTGAAATATCTCTTCTTTGTACATATCGAAAACACCGAAGCC
>JAYENH010000195.1:0-4286 GCA_034721995.1 Bacteroidota bacterium | reverse complement strand
GTTAAATGGAAGAATGGCAACAGCACTGCGTTTTCTGGCTAAAGATGTTTACCATTCTGTGCGTTTTAAAATGTTATTATCGAGAAAAGACCTTGCCGAATTTACAGGTATGTCTGTAATGAGCGTAGTAAGGGTTATCAAAGAATTTAAAAATACTAAAGTTATAAACAATGAAGATGGCTTTATTGAGATTCTTGATATGGAAATGTTGAAACGAATAAGTGAGTTTGGTTAGGAAGGAGAAAGCTTAACCTTGATTATGAATTAATGAGGTTAAAGACGAAAGTGAAAAAGTGAGTGATGGGACGGTCGATAAAAAAGTAAACATGTTTCTTTTTTACCAGTTGCCAGGTTTAGCCCCAGGTTTTCTTACAGATACAAAGTTGTGTTTTTTATTACATTTGTAGTTCATTTATTGATAAAGGATGATTGGGAGTACTCAAAATATGGAATCGTGTTTTGTTTGCCAAAACAAATCGAAATGTTTTAAGCAATTAGACAACCGCGAACTGGAAACAAGCAATAAGCATAAGGTACAGGTTGTATTTAAAAAAGGAGAAACCATTGTCAAGCAAGGCTCGTTTGCCAATCATATATTTTTTGTAAAAAAAGGATTGGTAAAACTTTTTATTGAGATTCCATCGTCCACCCAAAACCTTGTTATTAATATCCTGCCACAGGGAAATATTATTGCATTACCATCGATATACGATAGCAGTGTTTACACATACACAGCTACTGCAATCGAAAATTCAACTATCTGTATGATTGAAAATTCGATTATCCGCGAAATGATCGAAAAAAACGGGAAGTTTGCAGCCGAGCTGATAAAAACTATTAACCATTGTACCAAATCCACTTTTAACCGTTTTATCAGTTTAACACAAAAACAACTTCGAAGCCGCGTGGCAGACACACTTATTTATCTTGCTGAAGACATATACAAGTCTAATTCCTTCCGCCTTACACTTTCGTACAACGATTTGGCCGAACTTACAGGAATGTCGAAAGCAAGCGTTGTGAAAATAATAAAGGAATTTAAAGATAGTAAGCTACTTATCAATAAAAATGGCCACTACGAATTGTTGAATCCTAATGAGCTGAAACAAATCATCAAGTTTGTTTAGTAATACTTTATAGCAAACGTATGAAAAAATAAATCTATAATAAAATTATTTTCAATTTACATAATAGAACAAAAACAAAACTCCTGCTTCTTGAATTATAATACCCTGGCTTTTTAAACAACACTCAAGAATACTTGATAATAAATTTGCATTATGAACATAAGTTCATTATATTTGTGATATGAATTATACTACAACAAAATATCACGAATGTTCACAAAATAATTACGCAAGAAGAGTTAAGTAAATAATTAGTATAAACCACATGTGAAATTTAGCTTGATGTAGCCAAATCACATTAAACACAAAACATTATGGAAAATATATTGAATTTATTCGACGACATGAATTGGGAAAATGCCGATGGTTACCCAAAGGGAACAAAAAGAAAAGTTTTAAGAAATGATGCTTATGGTAAAACATATTTGCTAAAACTTCCAAAAGGATTTTTTATGCCTTTGCATTCGCATATAACAGTTGAACAAGATTTTGTATTGGAAGGTGAGTACACCAGTCAAGGGGTTCGTTACACAAAAGGTTCGTACCAGAGTTTTTCTGTTGGCGACGAACATGGGCCATTCGAATCGAAAAACGGAGCATTGGTCCTGGTAATTTGGGATTCAATTCCTGAAAATTAAAAAAAACTGTAAGGCGAATCAGAAAACAACATAGAACAAAAAGTATCCTATATGTTAAAATTAAAAAACAACTTTATAATGGCTCCTGTTAAAACAGGATACAGCAACGGAACAGGAATAATTACCAAAAAACATATTCAGTTTTATTCCGATAGAAGTAAATATCTTGGTGCAATAATCCCCGAACCATTATACATGGATGCCGGTTTACGCGAACTGCCAACTCAAATAGGTATTGATAATGATGATAAAATATCCGGACTGAAAACATTAACCGATGTTATACATAAATATGATACAAAAGCCATAGCTCATTTAAACCATCCGGGTAGAATGGCAAACCCCAAAATACCGGGAAATTACTTTTTATCATCAATCGATCAACAATGCGAAGCAGGAGGAGCCAAACCAAAACAGATAAATAAAGACGAAATTCAAGCCGTGGTAAAACTCTTTGCCAATTCAGCCAAACGTGCAGAAAAATCAGGCTTCGATATTATCGAACTTCAGTTTGGACATGGATACCTTGTTGCCCAATTTATTTCGCCAAAAGTAAATACAAGGAATGATGAATATGGAGGAAGTTTTGAGAACAGAACAAGATTAGCTTTTGAAATATTAGACGCTGTAAAAACTGCTACAAATCTTCCGGTTATTGTAAGGATAAGTGGCGACGAAATGATACCTGATGGAATAAAAATAGAGGAAATGATTAAGTTCTCTAAAATTATGAAGGTAAAATCGGTTGAAGCAGTTCATGTTTCAGCAGGCACAGCTTGTAATACGCCTCCCTGGTATTTTCAACACATGTTTGTACCAAAAGGAAAGACATGGGATTTTGCAAAAAAAATAAAAGACGAGGCGGGTATCCCAACAATATATGTAGGTCAAATTAATACTGAAAATGATATTGAAAACCTGAAGAACAATTTCAATGCTGATTATATTGCTATTGGAAGAGCTCTTGTTGCCGACCCCGAATTTATTGGAAAATATACTAAACAGGAAAGCGGAAATATCCGCCCCTGTTTAGCTTGTGCCGATGGGTGTTTGGGTGGTGTAAAATCAGGACAGGGACTTCAATGTCTTGTGAATCCGAGGGTAGGAAAAAACATCGATGTTTTTGAAAAAGCCAAAATATCTAAAACCCTTGCTGTTGTTGGAGGAGGACTTGCAGGAATGGAAGCTGCATTAACGCTGAATAAAAGGGGGCATACCGTTACCTTGTTTGAAAAATCAAAACTTGGAGGACAATTCAAGCTTGCCCCACTTACTCCAAATAAAAAATCGATGGACAGTTTAATTCCCTATTTTGTTAAAGAAATAAATGAAAGCAACATTAAGCTTATCAATAAAGATGCTACAAAATCTGATTTAATAAATAATTATAATGAAGTAATTATTGCATCGGGCGCGATACCTTCCAAAATAGAAATTGAAGGATTAAAAAATTATTATTGGGCAGAAATCTTGCTTGATGAAAATTTACCAAAAAACAAAAATATACTAATTATTGGCGGCGGCCTTATTGGTGTTGATATAGCAACTGCGCTTATCCCGCTGAATAATAAAGTTACAATTGTAAAAAGAACAAGCGATTTTGGTGAAGATATGGAAATGATTTCAAAATTACTATCCTTGAAAATGATGAAAGAGAAAGGAACCGTTTTTAGCGATCAAACTCATATAAGAAAAATTGCTGGCAACACAGTTTATGCAAATAAAAACGGAGACGATATTCAATTTAAAGATATTGATATTATTGTTGTCTCAACAGGAATGAAAAGCTATAAACCATTAGAAAATGAATTAGAAAACAGGATTCCGTTTCATGTTATTGGCGATGCAAAAAAAACAGGCAAAGCTCAGGATGCCATTAAAGATGCTTATGAAACCGCAAAATTGATTTAATACAATACAAGCATTATCTGTGAAACCAATGGCTTATCCAAACAACTCTAATTCCACAAAGTGAATAAGCGAATGTATTATTTTAATATGTATTTCCTGGATGCGATCGGAATAGCCGAAATGGGGAACGCGGATTTCTACATCACACTCAGAGGCCAGACGGCCTCCATCTTTTCCGGTAAGGGCAATAATTCTCATGTTTTTTTCGCGTGCTGCCCGTGTAGCTTTTAAAATATTACCTGAGTTTCCACTAGTACTAATGACAAATAAAATATCACCTTCCTGACCCACTGCCTCAACAAAACGAGAGAAAACAGAATCGAAACCGTAATCGTTTGCCGTGCAGCTAATGTACGAAGCGTCGGAAATTGCAATAGCGGGCAAAGCTTTTCGTTCGTTCCGGAAATTGCCCGTAAGCTCTTCGGCAAAATGCATGGCATCGCTCATGGAACCACCATTGCCACAGGAAATAACTTTTTTCCCGTTACGAAAAGCATCAACTAAAATATTACCGGCTTTTTCGATGGCAATCCAATTTTGCTCGTTCAACATAAACTCTTCGAGCACTTGCTTTGCCTCAATAAAATTGTTCCGAATTTCCTGTTTTATC
>JAYENH010000194.1:0-4295 GCA_034721995.1 Bacteroidota bacterium | reverse complement strand
TGTGCATGTTTTCGCCGAGGTGCGAACCTATTAATACAAGGCATCGGGTATCGCGAATGTCGGTTGGTTCGGGCGAGCCTAAACCACTGCCATAAGTAGCAAAGAACCCTACTTCGCGGGGGCCACGGCATTGTGCGTACGATGGTGCTGTGATATTGTTCGAGCCATAAGCTTTCAGCATGTGCCCAAAAAACTTACCTCCCGATCCGTGTGAAAAAAGGGCAGTACATTCGGGGCCATATTTGTTGGCAATTTTTTTCATGCGTTCGGCAATATAGTCGAATGCTTCGTCCCAAGTGGCTTTGCGAAATTCCTGTTTGCCACGGCGGTTTACCCTTATAAGTGGGGTTTTCAGGCGGTCTTCGTCGTTGTACATGCCTATGCCCCCGGTTCCACGCGGACAAAACCGTCCGTTGCTGTGGAGGTCTTCTTCGTTGCCAATTATTTTCCAAATCTTCCCTTTATCATTGGTATAGGTCCAGCCTGCACACTTCCAGAAACAGACTTCGCAATAAGTTGGATATCGTTTGGCTTTCGAGTCATCCATTGGTTTTTCGTTTTCGAGAAATTTTGGCATCCAGCCCATAACCGGTTTTGCCATAGCAATTCCTCCGGCACCGATCGATGAAACTTTTATAAATTGTCGTCGATTTGTTTTCATAATTTTACAAATCTGAGTTTTTGCAATTATTATCTGATTTTAATCAGCGCAAATATAGTAAGATATGCTCCCTTTATGCAGTTGCGTAGCATATAAAAAATGAGCTATTGCACTATATTATTAAAGCTGATTTATATATTATCTGTAAGACAATGAGATAGGCGATATTTAGAATATATCTAAATATCTAAATATGTTGAATAACATATATAAGGGTATGAATATGGTTGATAGGTTCAGGATTCCCAGTCCAGAGTTCAGAGGAAGTTCAAAGATTGGTAGGTTCAAAGCTTGAACCTACCCCGAAAAGTAACGATACCCCGAAAAAACGAGGCAGGCTGTGGCTAAATAACTTCTCGGAGTGGACTCAATAAGAAAAATTCTTAAAAATGTAATTTAAAAACTTATTGTACAACACACAAATTATCAGTAAGCTTGCTTTTTTTGTGATATAAAAAATAAAATAACAAGTCCTAAACACTTAATCTTTAACTTAAAATAGATATTACATCAGGAGAAAAAAATTGTAGATTTGTTTTTTTGAATTGAAGAAAGTAAATAGCTCACTTTTAAATAATATTTTCATTAAAATATCGACTATGTTAATCGAAAGGTATAAAAAAAACCCAATCCTCACCAAGGATGATGTCCCATATCCGGTTGCTACTGTTCATAATGCCGGGGTTGTAAAACATGATGGAAAATATTTTATGATTTTCCGATCGCATAAACTTAACGGCAGAAGTATACTTGGCCTGGCCATTAGCAACGATGGATATAATTTTAAAGTAGATGAGAAACCTTTTATGGTGCCTGCTACATCAGGAATATTTAAAGAGTATGAAGAATATGGTGTTGAAGACCCCCGGATAAATATTGTTGATGGCGAGTACATGATAACCTACAGTGCGTATTCGAGGCATGGGGTTAGGGTAGGGCTTGCAAAAACAAAGGATTTTAAATCGGTTGAACGATTCTCGCTTATCACCGAAGCCGACTACCGAAATGTGGTAATTTTTCCTGAAAAATTTAATGGGCTTTATGCACGGCTCGATCGGCCTCATTCCGAAATATCGCCCTGGGCTATTTGGATTTCCTATTCGCCGGATTTAAGGTTTTGGGGAGAATCGAAATTAATAATGAGGCCTGTTCAATACCATTGGGATGAAATGAAAATTGGCCCCGGTGCACCGCCAATTAAAACCCCGAAAGGCTGGCTGAATATTTATCATGGTGTTTTCCCTACTATGGATGGCAGTGTTTACCGCTTGGGGGCAGCATTGCACGATCTAATCGATCCATCGAAAATAATTGCCGTTGGTGACGAGTGGATACTGCAACCCGAAGAAATTTATGAGATAACCGGCTATGTACATAATGTAGTTTTTACTTGTGCGGCAGTTCCCGAAGATGATGGAAGTGTGAAAATCTACTGGGGCGGTGCCGATAAAGTTATGTGTGTTGGTACGGCTGGAATAAACGATTTGGTCGATCATTGTTTGTTGAACTCCCGAAAAGCATTATAAGATGAAAGTCGCAATTTTGTCGTCGATTTCGTGGAGGACCCCGCCCTTGAAATATGGTCCATGGGAACAGGTAACATCTAACATTGCCGAAGGACTTATTGAAAAGGGAGTTGATGTAACTTTGTTTGCAACAGGCAATTCACAAACATCAGGAAAATTAGAGCATATTTGTGAAAAGGCATATTCTGAAAATCCCGATATTGATCCAAAAGTTTGCGAGTGCCTCCATATTAGTCATTTAATGGAACAGGCAAATAAATTCGACCTTGTCCATAACAATTTCGATTTCCTTCCGCTAAGCTATTCCCGGTTGATCGAGCCGCCAATGCTTACTACAATACATGGCTTTTCGTCAGCTAAAATTATTCCGGTTTATAAAAAGTATAACAGCAGTAGCTATTATGTTTCGATAAGCAATTCCGATCGCAGCAACGAGCTTGATTATATTGCCACAGTTTACAATGGTATCGACAGTAACGATTTTACTTTCCGTGCAAGGCCGGATGATTACTTGCTATTCTTTGGAAGGATCCATCACGAAAAAGGAACCTACGAATCAATCCAAATAGCGAAGCAAAGCAAAAGGAAACTTATTATTTCGGGCTTGATACAGGATCAGGATTATTTCGATGAAAAAGTAAAACCTTTTATTAATGATGATGATATTGTTTATGTCGGTAATTCCAACCCTGCCGAGCGCAACAAACTTTTAGGCGGGGCCTTTGCTTTGTTGCATCCTGTAAATTTCGACGAACCTTTTGGTTTGAGCGTAGCAGAAGCAATGTTTTGTGGTACGCCGGTAATTGCATTCAGCAGGGGGTCGATGCCAGAGCTTATCATTGATGGAAAAACCGGTTTTCTAATTGATTCAATCGAAGAAGCAGCCGAAACAGTCCGCAATATTCCTGATATTGCGCGAAAAGATTGCTGGCAATGGGCAAACTCAATGTTTAGCCGCGAACGGATGACCGAAAGATATTTGGAAGTTTATAAGGAAATTTTGTGATAAATTGACTTTGCCCCATAAATTACTTATCTTCGCTTATTCGCTTGTAAACAATAATTATAGCGATACCTGGATCGAAGGTATTGGAAGTGTCCATGGTTCGATATATTCCGGTGGTTATTTTGATTCTACCGAATATCAATTGTTATGTTTCGAGCAATCCAATACCTTATGGTATATTAATTCGCCCAACGGCGAATGTTACTATCAACAAACAATCTCATCAGTGTATGAAGAATTTGAAAATTATAATATCAGGGTTTTCCCAAATCCATTTACAGATAATTTCAATATAGCTTCTGATATGCCTTTGAACAAAATACAAAAAGCAGAAGTTTTCACAATACAGGGGGTCAAAGTATTTGATATTAATCTACACGGATTGACTACAAAAATTTCAGAGGTCAGTGTTCAATTAAATCCTGGGATTTACTTTTTAAAAATCCAAAGAGACAGGTTTTCTAAGGTTTTCAAGATTATTAAAATTTAATTCCCAAATCTCATGTTTTTTTGTAAGTTTCTTGTCTAAATAACTTCTCGGAGTGGACTCAACATAGTTTCGACTGCCTTTTTTATCTGTGCCACCGCAAAAAATGCGGTTGCACGGGGCAAATTTTAGACCTGACAGGTTTTGGAAACCTGTCAGGTCTGTATAAAACATTATCCTACAATTTCGTGATCTTTTCAACAAAAATTGTTTCCCCTGCCGAAATCCGAAGTACATAAATGCCCGATTGCAGCATCGAAAAATCAACAAGGTATTTTCCTTTTTCTTTTTTCTGATCGATATCAGCAATACTTATTTTTTGCCCTGTAATTGAAAATAATTCAATATTGATATTTTTTGAATTTGACGGAACTATAATCTGCAGATCGCCTGATACGGGATTTGGGAAAATACTTATGCCATTTTCAGCAATGTTTTCTTTTGCCGATAATACCTGGCCCTGGTTTATTGTGAACGAAATATTTGAAACAATTGGGTTATTGGCATCAAGAACAACAAGAAGGGAATCGGATTGCAATCCTGCTTTTTCGACCTTAATAAAGTAGCTCCCGTATTCGAGTTGTGTAAACTCGAACAAACCCAGTTCGTTTGTGA
>JAYENH010000193.1:0-4303 GCA_034721995.1 Bacteroidota bacterium | reverse complement strand
CCTTACTATTTTGATTTATGTGACCAATCATGAAAATTCCCTTTCTTTAAACATATAAGCTCCACAAAATAACGAAACCCTGTGAGAATAAAAAAAGCAATCGGAAAACTGAATATAGAATATCGGTTATTTCCCACTTCGTTGTTGCCCGTCTTCGATTGTAAGTCCACCTTAGTTTGCCGGATAGGTATAGCTTTGCGTCGAGTTCATCCTTATTTGGTAGCCCTGGCCGGGTATCATGTCGCCAATATTATTTATTCCAAATTGTTGCCAGTATGTATTGCCCGTACTGTTTTTTACAAGAATAAGTTCTGAAATTATTGGGCTTAACATTATTGATATAGGTGCAGGAGTTTTACGCAAATACCCTAAAATACTCCAACATGCAGGAATATTAATAACAATGTTTTCAGGTTGAACAGATAGGCCTGTTACTAAAAGTGTATCAATTGCACTCATTTTAATCTGGTAACCATCTCCGATTATTATATCGTCAATCATATTTACACTATATTGTGGCCAAAAAACATTTCCATAAGCATCTTTTACAATTATTACATTGTTTATTATTCCTGATATTACACTATCAATATTTGGCTCGAAAGGTTCGATGTATGTAGAAAAAATATACCACGTTACAGGTAGTTCGATATATTGATATTCGTTGGCAAGTAAAGAAGTTAGGCTACTCAAACCATTTGTTGTAAATTCTCCCGGGTTTGGCATAGCCGGAATTGGTATATAAGATGCAGTAAGGTCGAACACAGTTTCGTCCGAAGCACGCCAGATTTTCCATTTAAAGCTTTCGCCTGTTGCAAATCCATCATTTCCAACATCGGCACCATAAGCGGTAATATTTGTTGTTGTACCTGTCCATGAAATATATCCACCACAAGCAAGCGTTCCAAGTGAATCGAAAAATACACCTATGTAATCTCCTGCTACAATTTGACTTCCGACAATAGTAATTGGTACAGTATCCTGAATCAATAAAGAGTGTGAATTTGCTGTATTTGTATAATTCCAATTGGGTGCATAAATACAAGAGCTATCGTCAACTGTGGCTACGGGATTATAATTTACGGCCAACGAATCGGTACAACCATAGATTATGACAGGGGCAATTAAATAAGTCTCAAATGTAGCAATGCAATTATTCATATCATTTAATGTCATAAAAACTTCCCCTTCACACAAATTATTTATCGAACTTGAATAAGAACCATTGTCCCAATTAAATGTGTATGGCATTATTCCACCGGAAACATTAAGGCTGATTTCACCATCGCAACATGTACTGCAACCTGGCTGTGTTATATTAGGCACTATAAAAATTTCATCAGGCTGGGTAAGTTGTACCGATGAAGTGCATTGGCTTGCATTTGCATCACTTATTGTTACCTGATAATTTCCTGCCGGGAGATAATTTAATATCTGATCGGTCGATCCTGTGCTCCATAAGAAAGAATATGGTGAAACACCCCCTGTGAATGAAACAAGCATTACACTGCCGTTCCAATCACCATAACACTTAATTCCATATCCATTATAATTAGAATTGGTTTCGGCAAAACAAGAGAAAGTTTGTGGTCCGAGTAAACCCGTGGCTAAATTCTCCGGGCCAGGATTATTATCATTTGCAAAAATATGATTGCTTTTAAAATTCAATTCCTGGGCAGAAGTTTCACTATACGTAAAACTCAGAATTATTAGCAATAGTAATTCTATTATCTTCTGAAATTTTCTCACTGAAATTTTGCTTAAAATTATCATATCTTTATTCTATAAGAAATAATATCGGTTATTTTGTATCTATGCAATATTAGTGAAAAATACTGTCCTAATCCAATACAAATTTCACTCTTTCTTTATAGCTTACAATATAGCAATAATTGTTAAATTGTTAAATTGTTAAATTGTTAAATTGTTGAATTGTTGAATTGTTAAATTGTTGAATTGTTGAATTGTTGAATTGTTGAATTGGTTAATAAGCAACTGATGCCAGCAGGGAAATGATGCGAAGCAACTGACACGAAGCAACTGACGCGAAGTAAATGACAGCGCAGCGTATTATACTCCCGATACATTTTCGATATACAAAAGGCTGACAATAAAGAACAATCCGATAATTGCAATAATGCCACCGGCAATTTTATTTATCCACCACAGGCTGCGAAGCCGGATTTTATGACGAAAATAATTTATCGAAATAGCCAGGGTAAGCCACCACAGTGTTGCGCCTGAAAAAATGCCAAGTACTATTATCCCGGCCTGATATGTATTTGCCCCTTCTTCTGCCAGTCCTATTCCGGCGAAGATGGCCCCAAATACTATAATCGTTATCGGGTTGGAAATTGTAAGGAAGAATACCGATATAAAATCACCGAAAATGTTTCCTTTACTTGATCTTTGTCGTCGAACTTGTTTAATAGTATTTGTATAAAAAACTTTTAAACCTAAAATAATCAGGAGTGCGCCTCCTGCGCCACGTAAGTAAAATTGTTGATCGACAAAAAAATCAGAAATAAAAGAAACCCCAAAACCTGCAATCAGGGCATAAAAAGTATCGGCAAAAGCTGCACCCATCCCTGCAAGGAAACCGGTTAAAACACCTTTGTTCAATGTTTTCTGAAGACAAATTATCCCTATTGGCCCAAGCGGTGCCGAAACCGATATGCCTATTATTAAACCTTTTATTATTAATATTAATTCCAATGGCTTTGTCTGCTTAAATTTTTGACAAAAATAGGCTTTCTTTATTATGGTAGAAAATTATGGAATAAAGAATTTCTTGGTACAGAATAAATTATTGTTGTAAACGCGAACAATATAAACCGAACCTGAGAGATTTCTTGTGTCGTAGGCAAAATCGCTATATGCTATTGTTTTAAAAACCAAATCTCCTGTAATAGTGTATATTGACATAAAATATTTCTGCTGATTTTCTGTCGAAACTTTAAGCTTTTTATCTTGAAGAGAAATCATTATCTCATTGTTATGGTAGCTCGCAATACTTATGGTATTAAGCAATGTGGTTGTTGTAGATGGTAAAGACAGATTATTTGATGTTGCAACAATGCCATCAGCAATACTTAAAACAAATGCCTGATAAGCAATGTTTTCCTGAATAATATCTCCATCGGCATCAAGCAGGCCGGCATGTAATACAACAGATTGATTTAAGCCGTTAGGGCTAATGGATTGATACTGATTTGCTGTAATAAACCCGGCAGTTGTAATGTCGAAACTTGCAGCACCGGCCTCTTTTACAATGATAACCCGATATTCCGAAACACCACTTTCGTCAGGGGCTTTTGTGAAATCCACCTGGGCATCGGCTGATGAATTCGTGTTATCAACATCCTGCATTGAAACATTAAGAGCTGCACCGGCCAATATATTCGAAGTAGAATCTCCGGTAAAAATTCCAACTCCTGCTGAGCTTTCATAAGCCCAGTCTTTAATTTGCATAGTAAGTGCATTTGCAGAAACATCGAGCCTAATCCAGCCATAATGCCATAAATTATTTAACCTGATACGTATGCCCAGGTATCGGTTTGTAACTCCAAAAACCCATAGTCCTGCGTAACTGCCATTATTAAATTGAAGGTTTAAAACTCGTACAAAATCAGGGTCAGGATGTTTTACTACCCACTCGTTACCATTTGCATTTATGTCAATAAAGGTGTTGTATTCCAATTTATAAGGATAATAGTGAGTTGGATCCTGGGCGGGCATTCCACCTAAAAATTCTGCATCGAGATGTAAAATGGCAACCCCAAGACCATTCCCGTTTAAACCAGAAGCAGCATCTTCATGCAAAAACTTAAAGTCCTCAATTCCATCGTTATTCACATCTAATAAATAAATCGAATTATTCAAAACCGTGATATCAGGATTTGGATCGGTATAAATAATTTGAGTAAACAGGGCCGAATTAAAAATCAAAGCCAGGCATATAAATGATAATGTTTTTTTCATTTGTTTATTTTCTCCTATTAAGACTCAAAGGCATAAAATTTTGCTTTTTCAATAACATTGCTGTTTAGCTTTAAAGTTAATTTTGCGTTCATGATAATATCTTTACGTGCAAATATGCAAAATAAATATGTCTTTAACACATGAATTTTCAGGAAAAGAATTTTTGTTACAGCTACAATTAATTGGCATAAATACATTTTATCATATTAAAGAATTCAACATTTTATTAGATTTGCAAACTTTGAAAAGCTGAAAATATAAAACAATATATTATGAAGAAAATAATCGAATGTGTTCCTAACTTTAGCGAAGGGCACAACAT
>JAYENH010000192.1:0-4303 GCA_034721995.1 Bacteroidota bacterium | reverse complement strand
CCGGCACTTTCCAACTGGCGATATTGCCATTTTCGGCAACTTCAAAAGCACCCAGTACCGTAAGGTCGACATGCCCGCCCCGGATCATTCCAAAGCTTTCGGCCGAATCGAAAAACGATGCTCCATTGACATAAGTTACCGTTTGTTTTCCGGCATTAATCAAATCGGCATCAACATTTTCTTTTGTAGGAAAGGGGCCAATACCAAGAAGGCCATTTTCGGAATGAAGCGTTACGTCCATTCCATCAGGAATATAATTGGCAACCAGTGTGGGGATACCAATTCCAAGGTTGACATAATATCCATCACACAGCTCCTGTGCAATTCGTTTTGCTATACCATTTTTATCTAAAGCCATATCTTAATTTATTATTTACGATTTACAATTTATGATTTACGATTTATGATTTATGATTTACGATTTACGATTGTTTTATTATTAATTATTCGACATTTATCAATAATAAATAATCATTCGACAATCGTCAATCGTCAATCGTCAATCAGAGGTGGTGGCAAATTCAATCTGCTTTTTATAATTCTTTCCCTGGAAAATCCGTTGTACAAAAATTCCGGGCGTATGTATGTGGTTTGGATCCAGTTCGCCTGCCGGAACAAGTTCTTCTACTTCGGCAATTGTAATTATTCCTGCTGCTGCCATCATGTTGTTGAAATTATTGGCTGTATGTCTGAAAATCAGATTTCCTTTTGTGTCGCCTTTCCATGCTTTTACAATGGCAAAGTCGGCACGTAATCCGTGTTCGAGCACATGCATTTTTCCATTGAATTCACGTACTTCTTTGTTGCCTTGAACTTCGGTGCCATAACCTGCCGGGACAAAAAATGCGGGAATTCCGTTTCCCCCTGCTCTAATCCGTTCGGCCAGTGTACCTTGTGGAACTAAGTCAACCTCAAGTTCTCCATCGAACATTTGTCGCTCAAACTCTTTATTTTCGCCAATATACGACGAAATCATTTTTACAATCTGATGCTTTCGGAGCAATTTCCCAAGCCCCACATTGTCGATCCCTGCATTATTCGAAATACATGTCAGACCTTTTATTTCGACATCGACAAGGGCATCGAGACAATTTTCGGGTATACCACTTAGGCCGAAACCCCCTAACATAATAGACATTCCGTCTTTTATGCCTTTGATGGCTTGTTGTGCATTTTTGACTACTTTCTGCATAATTAATATTTTAAAAAAGTTTCTAAATTTACAATATTTCGGGAAATACCGAAAGTGCAATTGAATAAGCTTTTTCGAGAGCTTTTCTGTTTATTTTTACAGGAACACCCATATCGTCGAAATAATGTATCAGGTTCCTCATCTGTAAGTTTCCCACCAATTCGGCTCCAGACAAGGGGCATCCCCCATAGCCTGTCAATACCCCGTCGAAACATCGACATCCATGGCTGAAGGCCGCATCAATTTTATCGTACCAATTGCCATGTTTTGTATGAAGGTGAAGGCCAAAATTCATATCAGGAAATTCGTTTAACAAAATATTAAACAAGATACCAATCGATTCGATGGTCGAAACCCCCACAGTATCTGAGAGATTAATGTCGTGAGCACCATAGTTGCGAAGTTTCCTGACCCATTCAACAACCAGTTCGATGCTCCAGGGATCGTTATATGGATTGCCGAATCCCATTGAAAGGTATATCATCAGTTTTTTGTCTTTTTTTTCGCAAAGTTCAAGCATATTAACTGCCCTTGAAAATGCTTTTCCGAGGTTCGAGTTAATGTTCAAGCGTAAAAAAGTATCGGAAATGGAAAATGGAAAACCGAGGTAACTCACTTTTTCGTATTGTACAGCATCGTTGGCACCACGCATGTTTCCAACAATGGCAAGTAATTTTGTGTCGGTTCCGTTTAAATCCAAATGTTCGAGCACTTCGGCAGTGTCGCGTAGCTGAGGGATTGCTTTTGGGGAAACAAAACTGCCGAAATCGAGAATGTCGTATCCTACTTTTAGCAGGCTGTTCATGTATTCAATTTTCTTTTCGGTTGGCACAAAGGTGTGCATTCCCTGCATGGCATCGCGAGGACATTCTGTTAACCTTATATTTTGACCTATTGATTTTAATGTCTGCTGCATAATTTATTTGTTGTAAAGGTTCAGGGTTATAGAGTTAATAAAAACGAATTTACAAAAACCCCAAATCCAGCATGGCTTCTTCGCTCATCATGTCTTTATCCCAGGGTGGTTCAAATGTTAATTCTAACTCAAACTTGTTAACACCTTCGATAGCCTGCACCCTTTCGCTTACTTCGGCAGGCAGGCTTTCGGCAACAGGGCAATTTGGTGAAGTTAAAGTCATAACAATTTTTACATTATTCTTGTCGTCAACATCAACTTTGTAAATTAAGCCTAATGAATAAATATCTACCGGTATTTCCGGATCAAAAATATCCTTTAAAACATCTATTATTTTATTTTCTATTTGTAAAAATTCATTTTCCATTACACTGTTTTTTTCTATGTTGTTAAAAAAGCCACAGATTCTCAGATTTATAAACAATTTGTCACAAATTTATCAATTATTTTTATTTGTGAATTCGTGGCTATTAGTTTTTTTTAAATCTGCGAATCTGTGGCTTCTTCATTCATTATAAATCAGTAACATTTCACTTCTGATTTTGTTTTGCATTAAAAGCAATGGCATAAAGTTTCATTTGTTTTATCATTGCCAACAGGCCATTCGAACGGGTGGGCGAAAGATTTTGTTTCAATCCTATTTTATCGATAAAAAACAAATCGGTTTTCATTAAATCCTGTGGTGTATGTCCCGACATAACCCGCACAAGAAGGGCAACTATACCTTTTACTATAATGGCATCGCTGTCGGCTGTATAAATTATTTTGCCATCAATAAGTTCGGCATAAAGCCACACTTTCGATTGGCAGCCCGATATTACATAATTATCGTTTTTATATTGGGGGTCGATTTCCGGAAGGTCTTTGCTCAACTCAATCAGGTAATCATACTTGTCCATCCAGTCTACAAATTCCTCAAACTCTACAATAATTTCGTTCTGAGTTTTATTCATCTCCATATATTTTTTTTTCTGCAAAGTAATAAAATTATTGGAACAATCATACATTTCCTAACCTGGGCTAAATCTTCCAAATAAGTGGAGATAGCTTTATCTCTTGTCCTTGTTTTTTTACTTTTATTAATGCTGATATTTGTTTTACTTTTACAATTTAAAAATTGATGGAAAAACAGACAGAAAACAAAATGATGAATAATTTAATTGTTTCAAATATTGATTCTTTAAGGCAGCTTTTCGAAACACACAAAATTGAAAAGGCTTATGTTTTTGGTTCTGTCCTTACTAATGATTTTAAGGAAAGTAGTGATATTGATTTTTTGGTAAAATTTGAAATAGGTATTGATCCGCTTGAAAAAGGAAAACTATGGTGGAATTTGCACGATAAATTAAGAGATGTTCTTAATCGTGAAATTGATATTGTAACTGAAAGATCTTTAAAAAATCCTTATTTTATTAAAGAATTGAATAAAACAAAAAAATTAATTTATGGATAATAGAGCGAAAAAACTATGGAGAAGCGATGAATCAGTTATTGAAGATTGAGCCGCAAATTAATATATCAAATTCAAGACGTATAGTTGATGCCCGCAATAAAATTATTCATGGTTACGATGAAAAAAGATTCTTCGCTATTTGTAATATTTATTTGGTAACCAATATTTTTCTCTATTGAAAACTATACTTTTGACGCTTAATAATTTGATAAATTTAGAAAAGATGAATATCAACATATTGTATAAATCCTTAGCTCTTTCTGTAGCTATATTATTTTCAATTACTGCTTTTGCCTGGAATACTCCCGTTCAGGTTTCGCCGGCAACAGGCAGCCAGAGCTGGAACGCCGTCGATTTCGATTGGGACACGGTAAATGTTTCGCTGGCCTACCAGTTTCAGCTCGATACAAATAGCACATTTTCGTCGCCTGTTTTTTTCGATACCATAATAGTTTATGTCGATGCCACCGGTTATAGCGACACACAGGTGCTGATGGAGCAGTTGTTTTTTGGAACAACATACCATTGGCGGGTACGGGCTTACACGGCCACCGATACTTCGGCATGGTCGCCGGTGTGGACAGTTACAACCCGCGATTATGTAACTCCCGTATCACCGGTAGCAGGCACCGAAACTTATGTCGAAGCATTATTAGACTGGGATTCGCATGTTGGGATTAATTATTACGATTACCAAATTGATACCACCGGCAATTTTAATTCCCCGGCTTTGGTTTCGGGC
>JAYENH010000191.1:0-4310 GCA_034721995.1 Bacteroidota bacterium | reverse complement strand
AAATTTTCACAAAGCAAACTACCAAAGGTAGTTTGAAATCTGTGAATAATTATTTGCAATAGCATTATTTTTATTTATAATCTGTGAATCTGTGGCAGTTATTCTTTTCCAGTTTATCTGGGTTAGGACATTGTATTTTGTAATTTATTTGGTATTTGGCAATTGTATTTTGGAGTTTTATAAAGAAACTAATTTTTCAATTATCAATAGACAATAATCAATTAACTTAGTGGCCAATGACGCATTATTTCAATCAGCATCATCCATGTAATTATCGGGATTTTTCATTTCTCAGTTTACACTTTTTATTCGTGAATTTAAGAATAGCAGGTCATGTCAGTCCTGGTTCTCTTGCCAATAAGATTCGACTTTGCCCAATATGTCGCTCCTACCGGAGCTTTAAAATGTTTCGCCAATTACTTCTATAAATATCTGACTCCTATGGAGTCACGCTTTGTTTAATGTATGATAAGTCAATAATTAACAGTTCCGTAGGAACGATATATTTATAAAAACAGAAATAGGTGCGAAATAATTATTGAGACTGAAAAAGTGCAAACTACTTTTTATGGTTTATGAAAAATGCCTAATTTTCCCTAATCAATAATACTAAATCCCGTATATTTTTGGAGGACTTCGGGAATTTCGATTCCTTGTTCGGTCTGGTTATTTTCAAGTAATGCAGCTACGATGCGCGGTAAGGCCAGGGCACTGCCATTTAAAGTGTGTGCAAATTTTGGTTTCTTTTCCCCCTCTTCGCGAAAGCGCAATTTCAGGCGGTTGGCCTGGAACGATTCAAAATTCGATACAGAACTAACCTCCAACCACTTTTCCTGAGCAGCCGAATACACTTCAAAATCGAAAGTAAGAGCCGATGTAAAGCTTATGTCCCCACCACATAATTTCAATATTCTGTATGGTAAACCCAATTCCTTAACTAAGCTCTCGACATACGAAACCATTTCATCAAGGATTTTGTATGATTGATCGGGATGTGCAACATTAACAATCTCAACCTTATCGAATTGGTGCAAACGGTTCAGGCCTCTTACATCTTTTCCATACGAACCGGCTTCGCGGCGAAAACATGGAGTATAAGCAGTTATTTGAATAGGGAAATCTTTTGCATCTAAAATTACATCGCGAAAAATATTGGTAACCGGCACTTCGGCAGTGGGCACCAAATAAAAGTTGTCCAATTGGCAATGGTACATTTGTCCTTCTTTGTCGGGCAACTGACCTGTGCCAAAACCCGAATCTTCGTTAACAAGGATTGGGGGTTGCACTTCTTTATACCCTTTTTCTTCTGCTTTATCGAGAAAATAATTTATTAAAGCTCTTTGCAATTTTGCGCCTTTACCTTTATAAACCGGAAAACCTGCGCCGGTAAGTTTGTTGCCAAGCTCAAAATCTATGATGTCGTATTTCTTTGCCAATTCCCAGTGTGGCAGTGCACCTTTATGTAACTCAGGAATTTCGCCAAACGAGTTCAACTCAACATTATCGTACTCGCCTTTACCGGGCGGAACTGTTTCGTTTGGGATATTAGGTATTTCAACCAGCAATGCCAATATTTCTTTGTCTATTTCGCCAGCCCTTTGCCCAAGTAATTTCGATTTTTCTTTTAGCTCGCCGGTTTTTTCTTTGGCAACATTAGCTTCCTCTATTTTGCCATTTTTAAAAAGCATACCTATTTGTTTCGAAATATTGTTCAGTTCGGTTAAAACAGCATCCCTCTCCTGTTGGTTTTGTCGGCGTTCCAAATCTGTGTCGAGAACTTTTTGAATCAATTCCGAAGCATCGAAATTTTTAATTTTAAGACGTTCGATGGCCTCTTTTGAATTTTCGCGCAAGTAATTTATTGATAGCATAAGAATTTGGTTTTAGAAAAAAAAATCTCCTGTCTTAATTAAAGTGTAATTAAAAACAGGAGATCAAATCTGCTATGAAACATTTTATTTTTATGTTGTTTCCTCAACAACTTTTTCTTTCACTTCTTCGGGTTTTGCTTCTTCAGCAACTTCAGTTTCGGCAACAGTTGCCTCAACTTCGGGTTCTTCGACTACAGGTTTTTCAACCACTGGCTGTTCTACCTGGGTAACCTCTGCTTTAGGTTCTACAACCGTTTCTACAATGGGAGTAACAGATACATACGATTTGCTATTCCTTTTTTTCCGAAAAACTACATGTCCGTCGATCAATGCAAATAAAGTATGGTCTTTCCCCATTCCTACATAAGAATCGGCATTATGTTTTGTACCACGTTGCCTTACAATTATATTACCTGCTCTTGCAAATTGACCGCCATATATCTTAACGCCGAGGCGTTTACTTTCCGATTCTCGTCCGTTTCTTGAACTACCAGCTCCTTTCTTGTGTGCCATTTTTCAAATTTTTTATTATCCAACGATCGATTCTACCTGAACCTGAGAAAGGTATTGACGGTGCCCATTGCGAGTCTTATACCCTTTTCTTCGTTTCTTTTTAAAAACAATTACCTTGTCGCCTTTTAGGTGTGACAAAACCTTAGCAGTTACTTTTGCGCCTTTTACATTTGGCGTACCGACATTTACAGCTCCGTCGTTGTCAACCAACAACACATTTTCAAATTCAATGCTCGAACCTTCTTCGGCATCTAATCTGTGAACAAAAAGCTTACTGTCTTTTTCAACTTTAAATTGTTGACCTGCTATTTCTACAATCGCATACATTTAATATCCTTGTTTTCAGTTTAAAACTTTTGGTCTGCAAAAGTAGATATTTTTGCTTTCCCTACAAATATGTAATGCAAATATTTTTATTAAACATAAAACCTCTTTTTTCTATTGAAATTGAAACGCTTAGGTGATGAATGAAATATTTATTGAATATGGATATTTTATTATTAATTGAAAAATGGCGGCATTTGCGTATTGATTATAGCAAGAATTTGCTTTTGTAGCGAACCGGTTTGGTTGAATAAATTTCGTATCTTTACATAAAATTAATGCTAAAACATTAAAGCTATGCTTGCACCATTAGATAATGAAACGATTTTTAAAAAGGCTTTTACCAACAAAACGGTATTTGAGAAGTTTGTAAAGGATTTGTTTGATGTGAATGTTTCGGTAGATAAAATTGAAACAGAAAAGAGTTTTCATCCTGTAGAAGGAAATATTGATTTCAAACTTGATATTTATGCAGAGACAATTGACAAGAGGTTTATCATAGAAATCCAGCGAATTGATTATGATTATAACTTCGATCGTTTTCTGCATTATTTCCTAAGTGTGATAACCGAGCAACAACGAAGTGCTGCAAAATACAGGATGGAGCAACAAGTGCTTGCTGTAGTAATCCTTACACGTCCTTACATAATTGACCAGATTACAGGAGAACCTATTTCCGATAATGTAATGACTTTAGACTTTGACCTCGAAAATTTGAATGGAGAAAAGATTAAAATTTGGGAGCATAATATTGTTTTTCTTAACCCACACCCGAAATATGAAAAAGAAGATACACCTGCAAAATATAAAGATTGGTTAGACTTATTTCAAAACTCAATAAACGAAAATGTTTCTTTTTCGCTAAATATAAGAAATGCCGGCATAGCCAAAGTTGTTGAGTTAATCGACTATGAAAGAATAAGCCCACAGGAATTAGAGGAGGCAAAAATTGCAGCAAGCAAAAAGGCTATGTTAAAGTTAATAGAAGAAAAAGGAATAAAAGAAGGGAAACAAGAAGCCGAAAAAATTATTCAAGAAAAAACCCAACAACTTGAAGAAAAAGACCAACGACTTGAAGAAAAAGACCAACAACTTGAAGAGAACAAAAAGGAGTTAGAGCAAAACAAAAAAGTGGTTCTTGAATTAGCTAAATTGCTAAAAGAAAATGGAGTTCCGATTATAAGAATTCAGGAAAAAACAAATCTTTCTAAAGAAGAAATTGAAAGATTGTAAAACTTTTTAAATATATCAGAATATGAAACCCGCTTGCCCTTTTTGTGCCGATAACATTTCTGAAATCAGTTTTTACGAAACCGATAATTTCCGTACCATATATAATATAGCCCCTATTTTACCGGGACATTCTTTACTTGTTCCAAAACAGCATAAGGAAAGTTTAATGGATTTTTCCGATAACCAGTTAAGCGAAATGATGCTTCATACGAAAAAGGCCATTCAACTTTTACAAAAAGCTTTTAGCACCGAAGGTTTTAATTTAAGCTTGCAGGAAAAATATGAAGCAGGACAAAATATTGCACATTTTCATTTGCATATTATCCCCCGCTCCCCGGGCGATTTAAAGCATCCCGGCGATTGGTATCC
>JAYENH010000190.1:14234-16525 GCA_034721995.1 Bacteroidota bacterium | reverse complement strand
CCTTCAGGCGTAATTTGCTTTTTGTAATTAAAATATGGCGTTTTTTAAATTATAACTTAGCTAAATGACAATCGAATGACAGCGAAGTATAAAAAAAGCCCGGGCTGAGATTCTTTTCTTAATCCCTGCCCCGACTCCGGCCTGTTTTTATAAGTAAGTTTTGTAATCTGTTGTTTGATGAACTTTGTTAGCTTATTCCGACTTAATTATCAGGCGTACTTGTTTCAAAAAATAATAAAATACTTAAAGACAATAATATCGGGTTAAATAATATCAGCCCGACAACAGCAACAACTATATCTACCAATCGTCCCCTTATGTTTTAAACTGCCTGTCGTTTGTTTTATTTCTTGTATATACTTATTAACCATGTCTTAACTCAATTTTAACAAATTGTTTTGCATATTAATTTTAACTGATTTCTATATGTTTTGGTTTCAATAAATTGATGTTTTAACATTTTGCAACTTTCAATATCAATTACTTTTGAGAAAAACCTTTAACTTTGAAACAAAATATAAAAACAGAAAATGAGAGAATTCAATACATCCGGGCCTAATATAGCAAAACGTCATTATACTATTGAAAGAAAAGAACTAATAGAAAAAGGACGGGATCTTGTTGAGAAGGAACGATACTTTACTATTTGGGCACCACGCCAGACAGGGAAAAGCACTTATTTCAAACAACTTGCCATTGTATTGAGAAAAGATGGCTATAAGGTGGCACATATTAATTTTGAAAATTATAGAAACGCTCCTTTAGAAACATTCTTAGAAAGATTTACCGGAGAAATAAATAAATTTTGGAATACAAACTATCAAATCACAAATATTTCGAAAATATTTTATGACATTGAAGAAATACGAAATCAAAAATATGTATTGATAATTGATGAAGTAGAAGGAATAAGCAACGAATATTTTGGCGACTTTTTACATTCAATCCGAAATGCTTATCATTCAAGAGAAAATCATAGCCTTAAAAGTGTTATCCTTGTAGGGGTTTCGAATATTGTAGGTGTGGTTAGCGACAATGCAAGTCCGTTTAATATTACCGATAATTTGAATGTGCCGTATTTTACAAACAACGAGGTTTTTGAGCTTCTCGGACAGCACGAAAACGAAACAGGACAAAAATTTAAAGAAAAAGTAAAAAACAAGATTTGCCAGATAACAGCCAACCAACCCGGGCTGGTAAATGGCTTTGCAAAAAAACTTGTTGATGATTATCCTGATACAAAGATTTTAACCTATGATAATTATTTAAAAGTTGAAGATTGGTATTTACGAATAGCAATAGATAAAAACTTTTCAAATATATTAAACAAAGCAAAAGAACAACGGAACTTTGTAGAACGATTGCTCTTTACCGAAGATAGAATACCTTTTAAAATCGACAGGGAAAGCATTAAGCTTCTGCATACTAATGGATTGATAAAAGATAATGGAAATGGTTTTGTGACTTTCTGGGTGCCATTTTACAGGAAAAGACTTTACGATGCTTTTTATCCATACTCGAACGGAGAAAAATCCAGTATCCTGCGAAGTATTGCGGTTAGCGAGTTATTCGATGAAAATGATAAGCTTATTTTGGACAAATTAATTCTGGGTTATAAAGAATTTGTTAAACGACGTGGCTTCAATGTGTTCAGGGAAAAAGATGAGGCCGGCAATTATAAATCAATAAAAGAGAGTGCATTGATTTACAGTTTCGAGACTTACATACAGGCATTTTTGCAGGTTGTTGACGGAAAAAGCTATCGCGAAGCAGATACAGGACTTGGGAAAAGTGATTTGATAATAAATGTAAAATCAGATGAATATCTAATAGAATCCAAGATTTATTACTACGAGAGCCAGTTTGTTAACGGAAAAAAACAATTGGCCTACTACTGTAAAAGTCTGGGGTTGGCCAAAGGTGTTTATCTTGTTTTTTGCCCAACGGGAGTAAAATATCCCGAAACAATAAAAGAGCAAAACGAGCTTATTGCAGATATTAATATTTCGACTTACCTCGTTTCGTATGACGAAACTACATGGTGATAAAATAGAATTAATTCAATTTTGAAAATTATATAGCATGAGAGAATTCAATACATCCGGGCCTAATATAGCAAAACGTCATTATACTATTGAAAGAAAAGAACTAATAGAAAAAGGATGGGATCTTGTTGAGAAGGAACGATACTTTACTATTTGGGCACCACGCCAGACAGGGAAAAGCACTTATTTCAAACAACTTGCCATTGTATTGAGAAAAGATGGCTATAAGGTGGCACATATTAATTT